>CAJKNS010000264.1 GCA_905201305.1 uncultured Eubacteriales bacterium | reverse complement strand
GCCTGCCGCTCCCGAATATATTTTGCAATTTCTCCAATACAGGAAAAGCTGCTGAGTGTCTCAAACAGAAAGTTTTTCGCGCCCAGCTCCAGGAACACATCCACAGAGAACCGGTATTCCTCCAGCGCCCGTTTTGCATCGGTCATGGGCACCGGACCAATATCCGCAAAGACAAAGGCATCTCCGGCTGCCTCTGCGGCAATGTTCCAGCCTGCTTCTATGACCCTTCGACAGGTTTCCTCTCCCAGCGTCAGCCGATTTGCACCAAAGGTGTTTGTCTTGATGGCGTTGCACCCGGACGCCAGATAAGCTTTGTGCACCTCTGCCACCTGCTCCGGCGCATCCAGATTGGTGGTTTCGCAGCCGTCGGCAGGACGGTGATATTTTGTCATGAGATAACTTCCCATGGCGCCGTCAAAAATCAGCGTATGCTCCTTTAAAAATGCTCTAACATCCATTGCTCTGTCCCCTTTTGTTATCCCAGCACCTTCCGCGCAATGTCCACGCTCTCCTTGGCGTCCTTGGCATAGTAGTCCGCGCCGATCTCCTTGGCGTATTCCGGCGTCAGAACCGCGCCGCCAACCCAGATCTTGCAGTCATGTCCGCTTTCCCGCAGCGCCTTAATGGTTTCCGCCATACTGACCACCGTGGTGGTCATCAGCGCAGACAGTCCCACCAGCTTCACGTCCTCCCGGATTGCTGCTTCCACCACCGTTTCCACCGGCACATCTCTGCCCAGATCAATCACCGTGTAGCCGTAGTTTTCCAGCACCACTTTTACAATGTTCTTGCCGATGTCGTGAATATCTCCGTGTACCGTTGCAATCACGATCTTCCCCTTGCTGACGGAGCCTGCGCCCTTTTCCGCAATGCGCTTTTTGATGACCTCAAAGCCCTCACAGGCGGCATTGGCTGCATTGATAAGCTGAGGCAGGAAAATCTCCTGCTTTTCATAGCGATCTCCCACCAGATCCAGCGCAGGGATCAGCATGGTGTTCACCACATCCAGCTCCGTCATGGTCTCCAGCGCCTTTACGGTCAATGCTGCCGTCTCCTGCTTCAGACCCCGGGCAATGGCAGTCTCAATGGTCATCTGTCCCGAGGGCTGCGGTGCCACCGGTGCGCTGGTGGTTTCTCCCGCAAAGCGTGCAATATATGCTTCGCTGTCCTTATCCTGGCAGGATAGTACCCGGAAGGAGGTTACCGCATCCATAATCGCCTTCTGATTGGGGTTGACAATGGGCAAATCCAGTCCCGCATACATTGCCTGGGTCAAAAAGCTCACGGTAATATGCTCTCTGGCAGGCAGACCAAAGGAGATATTGCTGACACCCAGCACCGTATGCAGCCCCATCTCCTGGGTGACATAACGCACCGCCTCCAGTGTTTCCACCGCCTGCTCCTGCTGCGCCGATACCGTCAGCGTCAGGCAGTCGATATAGACATCCTCCTTGGGAATGCCAAACTCCAGTGCCGCATCCAAAATTCGCTGCGCAATTTCAATGCGCGCCTGCGCCGTTTGCGGAATGCCGCCGTGATCCATGGCAAGTCCCACCACTGCGGCGCCGTATTTTTTGCACAGGGGCAGAATCTGCTCCAATACCTCCCGATTTCCGTTGACAGAGTTGACAATGGGCTTTCCGTTATAGGCGCGAAGTCCCGCCTCAATGGCAGCCGGGTCCGAAGAATCGATCTGAAGGGGCAACTCCACCACGGACTGGAGGTTTTTCACCACCTGCACCATCATTTCGTCCTCCTGAATGCCCGGAAGGCCCACGTTGACATCCAAAATCTCCGCGCCGGCGTCCTGCTGCTCCATACCCCGTTCGAGAATATAACTCATATCCCGCTCCCGCAGTGCCTGCTGAAAGCGCTTTTTGCCCGTAGGATTGATCCGTTCGCCAATGACCCGGACGCCGTTCAGCTCTGCCACGCAGGTGGGGGAGCAAACGCCGTGGCGGCTGGCTTTGGGACGAGGGGCAGGCGTCAGAGGCTCCACTGCCGCTTTCAGCGCCCGAATAAAATCGGGTGTGGTACCGCAGCAGCCGCCCAGAATCGTAACGCCCAGCCCAGCTGCCGCCGTCATTTCCTCGGCAAATTCCTCCGGTGTAATGGTATATGCGCCTGTGGCAGGGTCCGGAAGTCCGGCATTGGGCTTTAAGATCAGCGGAAGATCGGTCCACTGGCGCAGCTCCTCTACCATGGGCATCAGCTCTTTGGGACCCAGTGAGCAGTTAAAGCCCAGGGCATCTACGCCAAGTCCGGTGAGAGTCAGCGCCATGGCAGGCACCGTAACGCCCACAAAGGTCCGCCCGGTTGCCTCAAAGGTCATGGTCACCCACACAGGGAGCTTTGTGTTCTCCTTGGCAGCCAATACCGCCGCCTTTACCTCGTACAGGTCGCTCATGGTTTCAAAAATCACCAAATCTGCGCCTGCCTGTTCGCCGGCAACTACCATCTCTTTATAAATATCATAGGCTTCGTCAAAGGACAGGGTACCCAGCGGCTCCAGCAGCTGACCGATGGGACCAACATCCAGCGCTACCTTGACGTCCCGGTCCCCGGCTGCCCTTCGTGCTGCCTGAATGCCCCCGGCAATCAGTTCCGCAGGGCTATAGCCGGAGGACGCCACCTTGTGCCGGTTGGCGCCAAAGGTGTTGGCATAGATCACATGGGAACCGGCGTCCACATATTTTCTCTGAATCTCAGCCACCGTGTCCGGATTGGTAATATTCCAGACCTCCGGCAGCTGCCCCACAGGCAGTCCTGCCGCCTGAAGCATGGTGCCCATGCCGCCGTCCAAAATCGTAAATTTATTGGTTCCCACAGGTACGATTCCCCTTTCGATAGGTGCAATTTTTAAACTGGCTGCAATAGGCGCAGCCGCGAAACCGTTTATTCTGAGGTCGGTCTGCTACCCCTGCCAGCGCCGTGACGGATTTTTGCGGAATCATCAGTCCGCCGGGGGACAGGGTAACGCCGATTCGCCTGGGCAAATCCAATACCCGGCACAGCTCCGGCTGCTGGGCAAAGGGAAAATCTCCATACCCGGGACTAAACCGGTCGGTCAGATAGCCCCCAGCCTGCGCGCCGATATCCTCGCACAAATTGTCCAGCACATTTTCAATGGCGCTGCTGCCGCAGCAGTACCGCGGCGATGTCGATGCGGTCGAGG
>CAJKNS010000263.1 GCA_905201305.1 uncultured Eubacteriales bacterium | reverse complement strand
CCCCCAACCCTCGGAACCGGAATCCGATGCTCTATCCATTGAGCCACTGGCGCATATGTTTTGTGCATGGATTATTATAGCACAAAACAGGGAAATTGCAAGAGCGAATTTTGCGAAAAACAGCCGAAGCGGCTTACTTTTTCACGCCGCAGCTGATGCCCGCAATGGACTCGTCGTTTTTCACCCAGTCCTCCACATCCACCACAGTAAACTCGGTGGGGGTGTTGCGGATAATCACCTGAGCAATTCCGGCGTTGATGATGTTCCGGCGGCACATGGAGCAGGAGGTGGTGTCCCGGAGCAGCTCGCCGGTGGCAGCGTCCCGACCGCAGAGATACAGAGTTGCACCAATGCATTCCCGGCGGGAGGCGGAGATGATAGCGTTGGCTTCGGCATGGACGGACCGGCACAGCTCATAGCGTTCGCCGCTGGGGATCGCCAGCTGTTCCCGGACGCAGTAGCCCAGCTCGTCGCAGTTGATGCGACCTCTGGGTGCGCCGTTGTAGCCGGTGGCAATGATTTCGTCGTTGCGGACAATGATGGCGCCATAGTGACGGCGGCGGCAGGTGGAGCGCTCCAAAACCGTCTGGGCAATATCGAGATAGTAGTTTGTTTTATCAATGCGTTCCATGGGATACCTCCGAAACAGGGGAATTCTCGACATTATTATACTGATTTTCCTATGAGGCTGCAAGTATTTTTCTGCTGCTGCCACAAAATGTTGCGGGGAAAGGGGAAATATGATAGGATATATGGGAAACTTAGCATGGTGCGGAAGCACTGCGCCATGGGCTTGGAGGCGGACTATGAACGATACGGTGCTGCTGGCGCTGCTGACCGGACTGCTGTTTCTGGGGGCAATTTTGAAAATCCGACTGAGAAAAAAGCAGGGAAATCCATATTCTGCGGCGCGAACGGTGCAGCTGTTTGTGTTTCCGGCGCTCTGTCTGGCGGCGCTGATTGCCTTCCTGCTGGGACAGGACGGAATGGTGGCGCCGGTGATTTTTCTGGGCATTGGGGAGGAAATCCTCTGCTGGTGTCTGCAAAAGCGAAAAAAATAGGAAGCGTCAGCAGTCGGTGCCGGTTGGCATTGGCTGCTTTTTATGGCATGGTACGCTGATAGATGGCTTTCCCCGTGCGCCGGAGAACGCCGGTTTCCGTCAGATGATGAAGTACCCGCTGCAGCTGCCTGGTGCTGCAATGGAGCAGGGCGGCTGTCTCTCCAATTTTAGTCAGCCTTCCGTCGGGACAGCGGAAATCCATCCAGTGGAGCAGCCGATCCTCCAGCGTGCCCCCAACGGATTCCGCATGGGAGGACCGCTCCAGCTTTTCGGTGATGGAACGCAGCAGAAACCGGAGAAAGCGGACATCCTGTTCCAGCTCCGCGGCATAGGTCCCCAGGGGCAGCGTCAGTGCCAGAACCGGTGTAGACGCCTGGGCATAGAAGGCAGGTGGCTTATTTGTGACAAATTCCACATCCCCCAGCATGGAAAAGCGATCTCCCGAGGTTAAAACATATTCGCTGCCGTCCGGGCGAATGGAGCGAATGGTGACGCTACCCTGAACCAGAAACAGCAGCTGCCGGGTTTCATGATTGGGCGAGGTGAGGAAATCCCCCGGCTGGTATTCCACTAGAGAAAATGCAAGATTTTGCGTGGAAAACAGCGATGGGATTTTCCATGTGTCCAGGAGCTGCTGTGTCAGGACAGCATTTGAGTAATAGCGCATATTATCACTTCCTGCGTCCATTATGACATATGTCACAACAAAAGACAAGAAAATATGATAAAATCGTTCCATAAGGAGGAACGTACATGGAACAAGAGCTGTTTGCCCGGGCACCCATTCCCCGGGCTTATTTTAAGATGGCGCTGCCGGTGGTGCTGAGCATGCTGGTGTCGCTGGTATACAATATGGTGGACACCTGGTTCCTTGCCCAGACGCAGAATACGGCGCTGGTGGCAGGAGTAAGCCTATGCGCACCGATGTTTACGCTGATGGTAGCCATGGGCGATATTTTCGGACTGGGCGGAAGCTCCCTGATTTCCCGGCTGTTGGGGCAGGGAGAGAAGCAGCGGGTGAGGCATGTCAGCGCCTTTTGCTGCTATGGCGCGATTCTATGGGGCGTGTTGATTGGTGCAGTGATGCTGCTGCTTCGGCATCCCATTTTATCGCTGCTGGGGGCAAAAAGCGACACCATGGACAGCGCAATGGCGTATTACTGCTATCTGGCGCTGGGTGCTCCGGCGATTATCTTTACGCTGGTGCCCAGCAATATTCTGCGTACCGAGGGCATGGCTGTGGCATCCATGGTAGGCTCCATCACCGGCGCACTGGTGAACATTGTGCTGGACCCGATTTTCATTTTCGGGCTGAATATGGGCGCAGGCGGTGCGGCATTGGCAACGGTGCTGAGCAATGTAGTGTCGGCGGTGATGTTCATTGTGCTGCTGTGCACCAAGAGCCGGCGGCTCTCCATGGGGCTTCGGGACTGCTCGGTGCAGGGCGCGGAGCTGCGGGAGATTCTGGTGATCGGCTTTCCTGCCTCCATCACCAATCTCATGCAGAGCTTTGCCATGACCCTGACCAACCGCTTTCTTTTGCCTTATGGCACCGAAAATGTGGCGGCGCTGGGCATTGCGCTGAAGGTCAACATGATCGTCATGCTGATTCTGGTGGGCTTTGCCTTTGGTGCACAGCCGCTTTTGGGCTATATCTATGGGGCAAACAACCGGGACCGGCTTCGGGGCATTCTGAAATTCGACATTCTGGTGGAGCTGGTGTTTTCGGCGGTTATGACCGTGCTGTTTTTGATTGCGGCACCGCAGATTATCCGGATTTTTATGTCGGATGAGAGTGTAATCCGGGCTGGCAGCCGAATCCTTCGGTGTATGGTGATTACCATGCCGCTGATGGGAATCATTCTGGTGTGTACCACGCTGTTTCAGGCGGCGGGAAAGGGAATGCCGGCATTTCTGCTGTCCATCAGTCGGCAGGGCGTGGCGCTGCTGCTTTGCATGGTGGTGCTGTCCTGGCTATTCGGCTTTTACGGGGTCATTCTGGCGCAGGCAGCGGCGGATGTGGTATCGGTCCTGTTGTCGCTGGTGCTGCTAAAACGGTCAAACATTTTTAAGGCAACACCGCACAATTGCGTCTACGGGCTTTGACGGTCCTTTTCCCTCACA
>CAJKNS010000262.1 GCA_905201305.1 uncultured Eubacteriales bacterium | reverse complement strand
CAGTCGGTATTTGCGAATAAAGTGTCCGACCTTTGTGATTCTCGGATCATCGTCGCCATTGGACCACTGGGCGCCGTCAATTTCGGCATCCAGCCGCATAGAGCGGAATTTGATGCACTGGAACGGCTTTCCGTTCAGGCCCAAACGCTCCTGGCAATAAAACACCGGTCCTTTGGAATCCAGCTTAATCACCAGCGCAAGGATCAGCATGGGGATTGCAAATACACACAGCGCGCAAACAGAACCCACAATATCCATCAGCCGCTTAATCATCCGATAGCCCCATTTATTTTCAATGTCACCAATTGGGTCGATGTAAAATTCCCGGTCATGCTCATACGGAAGAATCACAGCTTTGGGCTGCTCCGTCTGCTTCACCGTCTCCTTTGCCTCAACCTGATCTACAACATTCACTTTACACTCAACTCGCCTTCAACTTTTCGGTCCATATATATCTCAAGCATTCATCGCTCATACAGGCTGCTCCAGCACTCCATTCCCATTGCTTTGATCGCTGCGGTTGTTGACATGCGCCGTAAAGCCGGAACGTTTTTTGAGCTGAATGGAAAGCTGCCGCTTCCCACTCCCGTTTTGAATTCATATGCTGTATTGCAACATAATTCCATGATGCGAC
This sequence comes from uncultured Eubacteriales bacterium, assembly GCA_905201305.1. Lineage (GTDB taxonomy): Bacteria > Bacillota > Clostridia > Oscillospirales > Oscillospiraceae > HGM13006. The sequence continues at coordinate 2,561 of CAJKNS010000262.1, read as the reverse complement.
AGGCAGAAAACGCCTACTGTATATGTACTGATATACTTTATCACTTACAGCGGCTCAAGTCAATCCTTTTGTACGCAGCATATGTCAATTTTCGGCATTCTTAGCAATTTGCCCAAATCGAATTGCAGCCGTCCGGTTATCCGCTCCGGCTTACTTTTTCTTCTTTGCCCTGGGATCCGGCAGCTCCTCATACATCCTCTCAAGCAATTCGGGTAAAAAGCCCGGGCGGTCCACCGCCTCCACCAGCAGCATCTCCTTTGCCCCGGGATAGGGCTGCTCATAGCGAGCCCCAGGCAGATATGCCACTGCGGACTCTGTGGGCTTTACCAGCAGCCTGTCGTCATAAATGCCGCCGACAATTCTTCCCCGAAGATACAGAATATACTCCCCCATCATACCGCGATAGGAAACGCCCTCCAAATCCCCCAGCTGCTCCAAAATATAGTCTAAATACTCCCGACTGGATGCCATAATTTTTCCTCCTGTTATGTGTTCCTTTCCATCATAAGGGGAATTGAGCAGGGAGTCAAGTGCTTTTACAGTCCCGGGTTTCAGCTTGCAATCGGAGCTGAAGCTCAATATAATAAGAAGCATCAGGATACGAAATGGGGACCCGAAATGGCGCGTGAAGGAAAGACAATTCTCACCAACATGTGCATGGTCTATGACGATCAGGGGAATGTGCTGGTGGAGGACCGCTGCGACCCGGAATGGTCCGGCATTACCTTTCCCGGCGGTCATGTAGAACACGGAGAGTCCTTTGTGGCTTCGGTGATCCGGGAGGTCAAGGAGGAAACCGGATTGGATATTGAAAAGCCCATTCTCTGCGGCATCAAGCAGTGGTATGCACAGGAGGATGTGCGCTATGTGGTACTGCTGTTCAAGACCAACCGGTTTTCCGGCACCATCCATTCCTCGGATGAGGGCGAGGTGTACTGGATTTCAAAAGAAAAATTGCCGGAGTGCAAGCTGGCAAGCGATATGGATGAAATGTATGAGATTTTTTCGTCCGATGATTTGACCGAGTTTTATTACTACTATAATGGGGACGGAAGCTGGGGGCACACGGTGCTATGAGCATGCAAGCAGCCTTTTGTCCGCCGACACGTAATTCCAAACTACAGCAACCCGGCAGCCGAACTTGGACTGCCGGGTTGCCGCTCTGTTCAAATGAGGTACCGCTTCGCGCTATTCCCCGGCTTCCACGCCGAAATAGCTTTCAAAGAATGCATCCGTCTCCGCATATTCCTTGGACAGATAATTTTTAATCTCCTCCAGCACCCGGTATTCGTCGGCATTGGACAAAAACTTTGGATTTCTGCCCAGGTACAGCATCCGCTGGCAGGGATGATCCGACACCATTGCCGCCGCAATGGGGATGCTGTCGATGCTCTTAATGAGGCTCCGAAAATTACTTACCGGCACAAAGCCCACACCCTTGCAGCGGTTGATCTGGCTGCTGGAATCCGCCAGCGTGGCACAGGGAAGAATTTTAGGGTTTAGTCCCGCCTGCCGGAAAATCTGCTCCACAAACTCCCGGTCCAGCTTGGAGCCGGAAAACACAATCGGCTCCTCAACCAGCTGCCGAAGGGTCAATTGGGTGCCGTCAAAGGGGGTATGGAACTGGTATTTGCAGTTATAAATCACGCACCAGCGTTCCATATAGCTCATGGGAAATACATAATTGTGAAAATCCTTAGTGGGCAGCATTACAATGTCCGGTCTGGTTTTCAGAAGCATCTCATCATCGGCGTTGTCCCCGATGTTTTTGATGGAGAATGTGATATCCGGCAGTTCAGCCTGACACCGCTCCACAATGGACTTAAACAGGTCCGCAGTAAGGTAGTTGTGGATGACGATCTCCCGTCCGCCCAGCTTGTCAATCACCGCATGAACCCCTGCGTTGATGGATTCCAGCGCCGGTTCCACATAGCGCAGGAATGCACGCCCATGGGTATTGAGGGTCACACATCCGCTGTGCCGGTCAAACAACGGTGTACCCAGCTCCTGCTCCAGCCGCAATATCACCCGGCTCAATGCTGGCTGGGTGATAAACAGCTCCTTTGCAGCTTTGGTGATATTTTCACACTGCGCCACTGCCACAAAATAGTGCAGCTGATTGAGTTCCATAAGATTCCTCCTTCTAATCAATATCCTTCTCTACTGTATATTGTAACATAATTCCATGGTTTACATCAATGCGTGCGGGTATACCTTTTATGTAATACTCCCATACCTGTTTGGCATTGGTCATTGGGATTTTCCGATGATAAGATAGAGAAAATTGTTTGATAACAAACACTTTATGAAACGGAGGAATCAATATGCAGGAACAGGATCTTGCCACCATGGCGCATGACGCAGCAAAAAACGGCGCCCCCTTTGGCGGTCCCCCCCCGATGGAAGCCCCCATTCAGGCGGAGCCCCACGCGCCGATTCACTACGACTGTGATATTGTTGTTTTAGGCGGCGGCGGTGCCGGATTGGTCGCGGCAGCCCGCATCTCGGAAACCACCGACAAGAAGGTGGTTGTGGTGGAAAAGCGCCGGAACTTTGGCGGC
>CAJKNS010000261.1 GCA_905201305.1 uncultured Eubacteriales bacterium | reverse complement strand
CCCGGACTTGCCGGGAATGGTCACGTCGATGGCCTCGGCCTCGAGCTTCTGCTCGAGCGCCTTCGCCTTGAGGGTGGTTTTTGCCTCCTCAAGCTTTTCCTCGATGGCGGCGCGGACGTTGTTGGCCATCTGGCCCATGACGGGGCGCTCCTCGGCGGAGAGCTTGCCCATCTGCTTGAGGACGGCGGTGAGCTCGCCCTTTTTGCCCAGAAAACGAACCCGCAGGTTTTCCAGCTCAGCGGATTCCTTTGCTTCATCCAGAGCTGCCAGCGCCATTTTTTCAATGTTTTCCAGCTGCTGTTTCATGTTGCATACTCCTTATCAAATATAGTATCACGATGGGGGAGTGCATAAAAAATCGCCCTCCGCCCAATAGGGGACGAAAGACGCATCTTCCGCGGTACCACCCGCAATTCGCCTCAAGCAAGGCGCACTCTACATGGATAACGGCACAACCCGGCGCATCCTACTGAGAAGAGACTGTTCAGACGGCAGCTCACGGGGGAACGCCCAAAAAACCTATGCAGGCGGCTTCCAGCGCCCCGCCCTCTCTTTGGCACAGTACGAAATTCAGACAACCCGGTCATCGCAGATTCAATATCCTCCCAATCATAGCATAGAATTCGTGAAGTTGCAAGGGCAAATCCGCCGGAATTCCCGTCAAAACTTCACAATTATTTACGGTTTGCACTTGCGGCTTTTGTGAATCGGCATTATAATAATGTCTACCAAACCAGCGACTGTGCTGCTGGTCTGCACGGCGGCTGCCGGGCAAATCCATTGAATCTGGGGGCAATTATGTACAATTACGAGGATACATTTGTAGAAGAGCTGGTGGTCCGGCGCAATTCCATTAAAAATCTGCTGCTGGAGGTATTGATTGTTCTGGCGGCGGCAGCCCTTGCGGTTGCGGTATGGCTGTTTTTATCGCCGATTTTTCCGGCAATGCTGGTGATTCTGGTGATGGCGGCATATCTGGGCATTAAGTTCCAGGGCGTGGAGTTTGAATATTCCTTTACCAACGGCGATTTGGACGTGGATAAGATTATGGCAAAGCGGAAGCGCGTCCGTCTGGCGGAGCTCAATCAGAAGCAGATTCAGGTGATGGCGCCCTACACCGCCGAGTACGAGAGCGTCACCCGGGATTATTCCGTTTCTCAGGTGATTGATGCGTCCTCCTCTAAAAATGCGGCAGGCCGCTGGTTTATTATTTATGAGGACGCCGAGGGAAAATATGTATTTCTGGTGATTCAGCCCTCCAAACGGTTCCGGGAGGCAATGCAGAAGTATATTCGTTCCAGAATGAAGGGGATGGAGGCATGAAATTTGCCGGAAGTCAGGCAATGCGGGACATGGACCGGTACACAATTGATGTCCTTGGCGTACCGTCCGATACGCTGATGCTTCGGGCTGCCCGTGGGCTGACCGATGTAATTGAGAAACAGCTGCGTCCCGATGGTACTGCGGTGATCCTCTGCGGCAGCGGAAACAACGGTGGCGATGGAATTGCGGCGGCAAAGTTCCTGCTGGAGGATGGATTCCGGGCAGAGTGCTATATGATCGGTTCCCGGGAGAAAATGACCGAGGACGTAAAGAAAATGGAATCGCTCCTTGTGCAGCAGGGCGGCGCACTCCTTGACGGAACTGAGCTTACAACGCTGGAGCATGCCGATGTGATTGTGGATGCGCTGTTTGGCACAGGACTGTCCCGGGCAATTACGGGAAAGTATCAGGCGCTGATTGACGAGATCAATGCCAGCGGGAAACCGGTGATTGCCTGCGATATCGCCAGCGGAATCTCTGCGGATACCGGCGAAATTCTGGGCTGTTCGGTGAAAGCGGACGTTACTGTGACCTTTAATCTTCCCAAAACCGGGCAGCTTTTGCCGCCGGGCACGGAATATACCGGACGTTTGGTGGTCCATGATATCGGCATTCCACAGGCGGCGAAGGAACAGGTTTCCTTTGATGGAACCTATGTAACCCGGGATTTGGTGATGTCCTGGCTGCCAAAATTTAAGCTGGAGAGCCACAAAGGCGACATGGGAAAGCTCCTGATGCTCTGTGGCTCCACGGGCTTTACCGGTGCTGCGGCATTGGCGGCTCGTGCGGCACTTCGAACCGGTGCCGGACTGGTATATCTGGGGGTTCCGGATGCGGTGTATCCCATTCTGGCAGCAAAGCTGGATGAGCCGGTGGTATTTCCGCTGCCCAGCAACGGAAACGGACGGTTTGGCAGCTACGCAGCCCAGGAGATGACCGAATGTCTGCGGGATAAAGATGCCTGCCTGATTGGTCCGGGAATCGGACGCTGCCGGGATACCGAGACAATGGTGGATGCGGTTTTGGAGCATGCCCAGTGCCCGGTGGTGTTGGATGCAGACGGCATAAATGTGCTGGAGGGGCATATAGATAGATTGGACAGGGCAAAGGTACCCCTGGTCTTAACGCCACATGAGGGAGAGTTCCGCAGAATGGGCGGGGATCTGTCTCAGGGACGGATTGCCGGGGCAAAAGCCATGGCGGAGAAGACCGGCGTAGTGATCGTGCTCAAAGGCTATCGAACGGTCACTGCGGCGCCTGATGGCAGAATCTATGTGAACTCCACCGGAAATCCCGGACTTGCCACCGGCGGCAGCGGCGATGTACTCTCCGGCATCCTTACATGTCTGCTTGGACAGGGAATGGAGCCGGCGGAGGCTGCTACGGCGGCAGTATGGCTCCATGGCGCGGCAGCGGATGCGGCAATGGAGCGCTTGGGCGTTCGGAGTATGCTGCCCGGCGATGTGACCCGTGCCCTGTCTGCCATTTTAAAATAAAGGGGGACAGGCTGTGCGGCTGATTCGTGCCGTACCAATGCTGCTTCTGCTCCTGCTGTGCGCCTGCGGGGCAGACCAAACCTCGGCGCAGACTCCGGTACACTTTCGTACCGCTTTAACGGAAAACGGCGGCTGCACCTATGATATGCAGCTTCGGGCAGATTATGGAGATTACATCCGGGATTTTACCCTGAGCTGCACCTATGACGGAAGCGGTGCGTCGCTTACGGTGACTCAGCCGGAGACGGCAAAGGGGATCACTGCCAACGTATCATCCGATGGGGCAAAGGTGTCCTATGACAGCACGGTGCTGGCGGTGGAAGACTTTGAAAGCCGCAAAATTTCTCCCATGGCTGCGCCGTATTTGCTGGGACAGG
>CAJKNS010000260.1 GCA_905201305.1 uncultured Eubacteriales bacterium | reverse complement strand
TTGCCTTGACCTTGGTAATCACCACGGCGCGATGGACGGCGTCGGTACCGGGAACGGTATAGTCCCAGATCCGGGTAACCTTTCCGCCCAGCGTGGAGATGGCACGGGCTGCCTGAGACAGCTCCTCGTCGCTGTCTGCGGACTTCATGGCGACAAAATGACCGCCAACTCGCACCAGGGGAAGACACAGCTCCGACAGCATGGTCAGTCGCGCCACAGCACGAGATACGGCGATGTCATACTGTTCCCGATGCTCCAGCGCATATTCCTCTGCCCGGGCAGCAGCGCACTGGGCATCAACGCCCAGCTCCGGCAGGGTGGCTTCCAGCCAGTCCATGCGCTTTTTTAAGCTGTCCAGCAGGGTCAGCTCAATGGAGGGCTCTGCGATTTTCAGGGGCACGCCGGGAAAACCGGCGCCGCAGCCCACGTCGATGACGCTTTTTCCATAGAAATTCGCAGCGCCCAGCAGCGCGATGCAGTCGAGAAAGTGGAGCCGCGCCACCTGCTCCGGCTCGGTAATGGCAGTCAGATTCATCACCTGATTCTTTTCCACCAATGCCGCGCCAAAGGTACAGAGGGTGTCCAGCTGAGCCTCCGTAAGCTTCCGTTCCAGCTGAGGAAGCCCGGAGACCAGCGCCTGCTTCATGGATGTGGTATCCATTTACTTTTTCAGGGTCAGAGCATAGCGAACCTTCTCGGCAATGCCCTGGGCGTTGAGCTTGTAAGCGTCCAGCACAGCCTGCGCCTTGCCGGAACGGCCAAACTCATCATTGACGCCATGACGGACCACGGGAACCGGGCAGCCCTCAGACACAACCTCGGTAACGGCAGAGCCAAGACCGCCGATGACGTTTGCTTCTTCGGAGGTGATGATGCAGCCGGTTTCTTTGGCTGCTTTCAGCACAATGTCCTTGTCGATGGGTTTAATGGTGTGCATGTCGATCACGCGCAGAGAGATGTCCTCAGCAGCCAAGGCTTCGGCGGCTTCGTAAGCGCACTGCACCATCATGCCGGTGGCAATCACAGTGGCGTCGGTGCCGTCACGGAGCATGCTGCCCTTGCCCAGCTCAAAGGTGTAGCCGGGAATGGTATCGGTGACGGATTCTACCGCCAGACGACCCAGACGCATGTAGGCAGGGCCCTGATAATCCAGCAGTGCTTTCACTGCCAGCTTCATTTCGGGACCGTCGCAGGGGGACAGCACCAGCATGCCGGGAATGGCACGCATAATGGCGTAGTCCTCAATGCACTGATGGGTGGCGCCATCCTCACCGACGCTGAGACCGCCGTGAGAGCCGATGACCTTCACGTTCAGACCGGGATAAGCGATGGAGTTGCGCACCTGCTCCCAGGCACGACCTGCGGAGAACATGGCAAATGAGTTGATAAAGGGAATCTTACCGCAGGTGGCAAGACCGGCAGCAACGCCAGCCATGTTGCCCTCGGCAATGCCCATATCGAAGAAGCGCTCAGGATACTTGGCTGCAAAGGTTTTTGTCATGGTAGAGCCGGACAGATCGGCGTCCAGCACCACCAGCTGAGGATAAGCCTCGGCAAGCTCGGCAAGAGCCTCGCCATAAGCGGCACGAGTTGCAATTTTCATGGTTACGCCTCCTCCAGTTCATTCAGGATCGCGGTGAGCTCGGCAACGCCCTGGGCATACTGCTCATCATTGGGGGCTTTGCCATGCCAGCCTGCATTGTTTTCCATGTAGGAGATGCCCTTGCCCTTTACGGTTTTGGCAAGGATCACGGTGGGCTGACCCTTGGTTTCCTGGGCTTCCTTAAAGGCGGCGTTGATCTGATCGAAGTCATGACCGTCGATTTTGATCACATGCCAGCCAAATGCCTCATACTTCTTGTCCAGGGGCTCGGAGGGCATAACGTCGGCGGTTTTGCCGTCGATCTGGAGTCCGTTCACGTCCACAATGGCGCAGAGGTTGTCCAGCTGATATTTGGCAGCGGACATGGCTGCCTCCCAGGTCTGACCCTCTTCGATTTCGCCGTCGCCCAGGATGGTGTAAACCCGATAGGTCTTATGGTCCATCTTGCCTGCCAGCGCCATACCGACAGCGGCGGAGATGCCCTGACCCAGAGAGCCGGTGGACATATCAACGCCCTTGACATGGACCATATCCGGATGACCGGAATAGTGATCGTCGATGGAGCGGAACTTGTGGAGATCGTCCACCGGGAAAAAGCCGCGCAGTGCCAGCACGGAATAGAGCGCGGGGGTGCAGTGACCCTTGGACAGTACAAAGCGGTCGCGGTTGGGGGCATGAGGAGCATCGGGGTCGATGCGCATCACGCCGAAATACAGCACGGTCAGCAGGTCCATGCAGCTCATAGAGCCGCCGGGATGTCCGGAAGCCGCCTCGTAGACACATTGCAGTGCCAGCAGCCGGGCACGGGTTGCTGTAGCCAGTGCCATCTTATGATTCTGATCCATAATATCCTCTCTTTCAAAGGGATTACCGAAAGCGGTAATTGTCTTGGGGCAACATCACACAAATGTGTCGTCGGGCGACAGCTGATCTTTTTCGCCGGAAATGCGCTATTTTTTTCTTGCCATACACAAAGTATGCATGCGAAAAACTGCCTTTTTCCGACGAAAAATCTCTGGCTGGATCCTCGACGCCAATTTATGCGGTATTGCCTTAGAATTTGATTCGTTCTGCGATATAAGCGGCAACCTGATCAATGGGCATGCGCACCTGCTCCATGGAATCGCGCTCACGGACGGTGACGCAGTTGTCGGCGGGGGTATTCTCGTCACCCACGGTCTGGAAGTCTACGGTGATGCAGAAGGGAGTGCCGATCTCGTCTTCCCGGCGATAGCGCTTGCCGATGGAACCGGTTTCGTCATAGTCACACATGAACTGCTTGGACAGCTCGTTGTAAATCTCCGTTGCTTTGTCGCCCAGCTTCTTGGAGAGAGGCAGCACGGCACACTTGAAGGGAGCCAGCGCGGGATGGAAGTGCATGACCACGCGGACGTCATCGTTGCCCTTCTTGTCCTGACCAACCACTTCCTCGTCGTAAGCGTTCACCAGGAATGCCAGCACGGAGCGCTCTACGCCCAGAGAAGGCTCAATGACATAGGGAATATACCGGGTGTTCTTCTCCTGATCGTAATAGGTAAGATCTCTGCCGGAGGTGTTCTGGTGCTGGGTCAGGTCGTAGTCGGTACGGTCTGCCACGCC
>CAJKNS010000259.1 GCA_905201305.1 uncultured Eubacteriales bacterium | reverse complement strand
CCGCCAGCGGGTATCCGCAGAGAGATCGGACTGCCCCATCAATGTCATGGATGAGCGGCTGGCCTGTGAAGTGGAACGATATGAGACGCAAAACAGAAATGAAATACTGGAATTGCTGGAGCTGTATCAAGAAAAGAGGATCTATGTTTTCAGCACAAGAGAAGAAGCAGACGTGTTTCTTGACACATTGTAGACATTAGGAGGCCCCCACATGCGTAAACCTCATCCCACGATCTTATCTGCCCTGACCCTCGCACTCCTGCTCCTGTTCACCGCCTGCGGCGAGCAATCCGACATTCCCCATCCGGTGATTGCAATGCCGGGGGAGGAGATCACGGCAAACGTATCTCTGGACGGCGCGGAGCTGGACACCACCGCCAAGACGGAGGCGGTTTATCGGATGCTGATTCCATCCAAAGCGGAGCTGGAGGCGCAGATTGCGTCGGTGGCAAGGCTGGAGGATGCAAGCGAAACCTGGCTGACCGGAGACGACAGGTATTATTCCTTTGACGATGGGCGCATGGTGACGGTGAACAGCGACATCGGCTTCTGGTCCTATACCCGGGAGTTCGATTTTTCCCAGCCTATTGACCTGCCCGATGATGCCGAGGCAAAGGCGCTTGCCGAAGCATTTATCCTAGAAAACAAGCTGCTGGATACGGTAGACCCGGACAACCTGACCGTTCAGTACACCACCACCGGGGATAAGCTCCAGGGAACGGAGCAAATTCTGGAGAAAACCGTGACCTATTTCCCGGACTTGGACGGAACGCCGGTCTATGGACTGTATCGAATCTCCGTGACCATCGGCGATCGGGGGGAGATCATTGGCGTTCAAAAGCAGGCGAATCCTGCGGAGTATGCTGCCGAGGTCACCGTGAAATCGGAGGAGGAAATCCGGGCGGCGGTTTCCAATCAGGATTATTCCCTCAATCCTGGAGAGAACCCCAAGAATGCCGAATTCGCTGCATCAAGGGGCTATGCCGCGTATTATTGCGACGCGAGCTCCGCGTATCTGCTGCCGGTGTATGTGATCGTCGGGGGAGAAGGGGACCGTGCGTTTGATTTGATGATGGATTATCAGAAATAGTGAGCCTGGAAGGACCTGAAATCTACGGATTTCGGGTCCGTTTCATTGTCTGTGCCGCAGCGCAAATCTTCAAAGCTGCCCCGCTTCTGTCATGTTCCTGCCTTGCGCCTGACTCATTTTCCACTTCCGTGCAATTCCAGAAAAAACCTTGAAGAAAGTTCGAAAAAGTGATACAATCTAATATAAGTGCCGTATTCCAGGTGGGGAAAATGAGTGGAAATATCATGATTCTATGGACATAACTGGATGCGGTGGAGAAAAGGGACGAGGACATACCGATGTATCGAAAATTTGGAAAACGGGCAATTGACACGATTCTTTCCGTGCTTGCGCTGGTGATTCTGTCGCCGCTGCTTTGCATCACTGCGCTTGCCGTAAAACTCACATCTCCGGGATCGGTGCTGTTCCGGCAGCAGCGTCTGGGACGAGGGGGAAAGGAGTTTTCCATTTACAAATTCCGCTCCATGACCGACGGAGCAGAGCATACAGGAAGCGGTGTTTACAGCGAAAAGGGCGACCCCCGTGTCACAAAGGTGGGAAGGCTGATTCGTGCCACCAGCATTGACGAGCTTCCGCAGCTGATTAACATTATAAAGGGCGACATGGCGATTGTCGGTCCGCGCCCACCGCTGACCTATCATCCCTGGCGGGTGGAGGAATACACCCAGGAGCAGTTCCATATGTTCGATGTTCGACCCGGCATCACCGGCTGGGCGCAGGTGCATGGGCGGAAAAGCGTGGAGTGGCATGAGCGGATTCAGATGAATGTGTGGTATACCCGGCATGTTTCGTTGGCGTTGGATGTTAAAATCCTGTGCATGACGGTGTTTAAGGTGCTGCGCAACGATGACAACGTCAACACCGGCGCAACTGCCTGAGGGGAAAAGCATGCTGAAACTGATGTACATTACAAATGACCCTGCCGTTGCGAAAATCGCGGCGGATGCAGGGGTTGACCGCATCTTTATCGACATGGAGGTGCTGGGCAAGGCGGAGCGTCAGGGCGGCATGGATACCGTGCAGTCCCACCATGTGCCGGAGGACATTGCAAGGGTTCGCGCAGCCATTGGCAATCGGGCAGAGATCATGGCGCGTGTCAATCCGCTGAATCCGAACTCCCGGAGGGAGATTGACTCCTCCATCCAAAACGGGGCAGACGTAATTATGCTGCCCATGTGGCGCACAGCGGAGGATCTGCGGCAGCTGGTGCAGCTGGTGGGCGGTCGTGCGAAAACCATGCCGCTGCTGGAGACGGATACGGCGGCAGACAATTTGTCCGCTGCCCTTCAGGTTCCCGGCATTGACCAGATGCATATTGGGCTGAACGACCTGCACCTGTGCTATCACCAGAAATTTATGTTTCAGCTTCTGGCAGACGGCACGGTGGACAGGCTCTGCGCCGGGCTTCGGGATGCAAGCATTCCCTATGGCTTTGGGGGCGTTGGGCGTCCCGGCTCCGGTACGCTTCCGGCGGAGACTATCATTGGTGAGCACTACCGGCTGGGCTCGGAGTATGTGATCCTGTCCCGGAGCTTCTGCAATACCGCAAGAATCACGGATTTGGACGAGATTCGGCACATTTTCACCCAGGGCGTGGCAGATATCCGCCGGGTGGAGCGGGAATGCAATGGATGGTTCCAGGCGCAGTTTGATGAAAACCACCGCAGAGTTTGCAGCTGCGTGGACGAGATCTTGAAAGGAATGGACCCATGAATGTTCTGGTGACCGGCGCGTTTCAACTAAATAGCGAGGAGCTTGCCGAGCTGGAAGCCGCCGGGCACAAAGTGTTTGTACATCCCGATGAGCGCGCACTGGTGGAGCAGCCGGAACGCTATGAAGCAGTGGTGTGCAACGGCCTGTTCCTGTATAACCCTATCGAGCGCTTCACCAATTTGCATCTGATCCAACTCACCAGCGCGGGACTTGACCGTGTGCCGCTGGATGATATCCGTTCTCGCGGCATCGAGCTGCACAATGCAGCGGGCGTATACAGTGTCCCCATGGCGGAGTACGCCTTCTGCGGCATTTTACAGCTGTATAAGCAGAGTCGCTTTTTCGCGGCGAATCAGGCGCAGCGTAAGTGGGAGAAGCATCGCGGTCTGCTGGAGCTGTCCGGCAAGCGGGTGTGCATTCTCGGCTGCGGGGATGTGGGGCGCGAGATCGTGAAGCGGCTGTGCGCCT
>CAJKNS010000258.1 GCA_905201305.1 uncultured Eubacteriales bacterium | reverse complement strand
CACGGCAAAGGCCGCCGTCATTTCCTGTGACGGGCCGCCATGGCCCCGGATGAGGCTGCTGTCAGGAATGGCGGTGGTAGTCTCCCCGGCGGAGAACAGGAAGCAGGGCGCCCGGAAGGGCCGTTCGTTCTTCACCACCTCATGGGCCAGTGAGGCCATAAAGGTGCCGTAGTCCCGGCTCTCCCCCTCGGCGTAGGTAGTCAGCACATGGGCGGGTATTCCCATCTCCTCCGCCGCCTCCAGCGCCGCCTTCATGGATGCGGCACCCACCGGCTCTACACCGATGACCTTAACGTTGGGGTTCAGGAGCTTGGTCAGGGTAGAAACGCCCGCTGCCAGTCCGCCGCCGCCAATGGGCATCAGAATGATATCCACATCCGGAAGATCCTTGAAAATCTCATAGGCAATGGTGCCCTGTCCGGTGGCAACCGTCAGATCGTTAAAGGGATGGACATAGGTCAGCCCCTTTTCCTCGCTGAGCTTCATTGCCACAGCGGCGGACTCATCGAAGCAGCTGCCCTCCAGCACCACATGGGCGCCGTAGTCCTTGGTGTTGTTGACCTTGACCAGCGGGGTGGTGGTGGGCATGACGATGGTCGCCTCAATGCCCGCCCGCTGGGCTGCAAAGGCAACGCCCTGGGCATGGTTGCCTGCGGACGCCGTGACCAGCCCCTTTGCCTTTTCCTCATCGGTGAGGGTGGATACCTTGTAGCAGGCGCCGCGTACCTTGTAGGCGCCGGTTACCTGCATGTTTTCAGGCTTAATGTAAACCTCGCCCCCGGTGCACTTGGAATAGTAGGGGCTGTGAATCAGATTTGTGTTGGAAATGATTCCGGAGAGCAGATCTCTTGCTTCCCGGAACTCGGTGAGTGTCATCATTGTTTCATACCTTCTTTGGATGATTTTCCGCCGGAGGACGTATCCTTCCATCCATTCCGGACCATGATATCAGTATAATATGAAATTGAAATGGTGTCAACTGCCCATTCCCGCTTGACAGCCATTCCAGAATGCGGTACAATGAATTCTACAAAGGTGAATTTTATTGAATGATGCTTTGCAGCATTTTGTAAATGCAATTTACTTTTAATTTGCTCGGACAAATCAAAATGTTTGCCCCATCCCGAAAAATTACGACATAAAATAAAGGAGAAATAGAACCATGGATGAAAAGATTCCCGAACTGACCCTGACGCCCGATCTCACCGACATTTCCACGCCCGAGACCAAGCCCGAGGAGCAGATTGCTCCTGCACAGCAGACCGGTCCCGATCTTTCCGGACTCAGCCCTGCCGAGCAGAAGGCAGTGCTGGATTTTGCCGAGAAAATTGACCTGACCAATTCCGGCGTGGTGCTGCAATACGGCGCTGCCGCCCAGAAGAATATCGCCAGCTTCTCCGAATCCACCCTCAACGCTGTCCGTACCAAGGACATGGGCGAGCTGGGGGACATGGTATCCAGCCTGCTGGGCGAGCTCAAGGGCTTTTCCGCAGAAGAGGAGGAGAAAAAAGGCATCTTCGGCATGTTCAAAAAGGCGTCCAACAACCTGCAGAACATGAAAATCAAATATGAAAAGGCAGAGACAAACGTAGACCGGATCGCCGAGCAGCTGGAGCAGCACCAGATGGTTCTGATGAAGGATGCCGCGCTGCTGGATCAGATGTACGACAAGAATCTGGAGTACTTCAAGCAGCTGTCCATGTACATTCTTGCAGGCGAAAAGAAGCTGGCAGACGAGCGGGCTACCACCCTCCAGGAGCTGTATGCCAAGGCACAGACATCCGGTCTGCCTGAGGATGCCCAGGCTGCCAACGACTATGCCGCGCTGTGCGACCGGTTTGAAAAGAAGCTCTACGATCTGAAGCTCACCCGCCAGATTTCCATTCAGATGGGTCCTCAGATTCGTATGATTCAGAACAACGATACCCTGATGACCGAAAAAATTCAGACCTCTCTGGTCAACACCATTCCCCTGTGGAAGAGCCAGATGGTCCTGGCACTGGGCATCAGCCATTCCAAGCAGGCAATGGAAGCCCAGCGTGCCGTTTCCGACATGACCAACGAGCTGCTGAAAAAGAACGCCGACATGCTCAAGGTTGCCACCATCGAAACCGCCAAGGAATCCGAGCGGGGCATTGTGGACATCGAAACCCTCCAGCATACCAACGAGAGTCTGATTTCCACCCTGGATGAGGTCATGGCAATTCAGACCGAGGGTCGTCAGAAGCGGAAGGACGCCGAGGTTGAGCTCCAGCGCATCGAAGGCGAGCTGCGGCAAAAGCTGCTGGAGGTCCGTCAGTAATATTGCAGGGCAACACCGCGCAAATGCGGTATTGTCCCAATCGATTCATTGCAGGGGATCCAAACGGGTCCCCTGCCGGAGGTTTTTCTATGAAATATGCAAAACGAATTCTCAGCTTGCTGCTGATGGTGTCGGTTTTGGCAGGAATTTTGATTTTTCCTGCCTTTGCAGACCGGAAGATCGTCTCTGCTCCCGACGCCAAGCACGGAATTTATTATGTAGACGACGCCGGTTGCCTCAGCAGCACCACAAAGGACTATATCAACCGGCAAAACATCGCCTTAACCAATGCCTGCGGCGGACAGGTGGCAGTGGTCACCCTGGACTATCTCAACGATCTGGATGCCGAGCAATATGCCCGAAAGGTATTCAACGAGTGGGGCGTGGGCGATAAGCAGGCAAACAACGGCACCGTATTTGTGCTGGTCACAGAAGAGAAAAAGTGCTGGGTAGTTTCCGGCACCGGTCTGGAGGATGCTCTGAACAGCACCGTTCTGGAGAACATTCTGGAGGAAAACTGCTACGACAGTCTGGATTCCGGGCGCTATGATGCGGCGGTTTACGACACCGTACAGGCAATTTTCTCCTGGTATGAGGAATATTACGGCATTTCCCTGGCGAACTACAGCTCCACCCAGGTCGCCAATAGTCAAAGCAGCTCCGGTTGGGGCGGCGGTGTGGCTGCCGCAGGACGCGCGGTTGGATCGTTCTTCAGTGGGATTCTGAATCTCATTTTCTTTGTGATTATCATCATCGTCTTTTTGGTGGTATTCTCCAGCATGGCACGGAGTCCCTTCTTCTGGTGCTTTGGCGGTCCCAGATGGTGCGGCGGTCCGCGCGGTCCCAGAGGTCCCGGCGGCTTCGGTGGCTTTGGCGGACCGGGTGGTTTTGGCGGCGGCTTCGGCGGTGGTCATACCGGCGGCGGTGGCGCCGGACGAGGTGGCTTCGGCGGTGGCGGCGGCTTTGGCGGCGGTCATACCGGC
>CAJKNS010000257.1 GCA_905201305.1 uncultured Eubacteriales bacterium | reverse complement strand
CAGGTCAAGTCTTGGAGAAGGAAAGGAGAAGATATGGATATGAAAAAATGGCTGACCATCCCCCTGGCAATGAGTCTGCTGGTGAGTCTTGCCGCCTGCGGAGAAACGACCTCCTCCGCCCCCGCGGCAGAATCCGCACCCTCAGAAACCCAGGCACAAGCCCCTGCACCAGAGCCCGGTGCACCGGTACAGGAAGCATCTACCCCCGAAGCGGCTCCCACCGCGCCGGAGGAATCGCTTGCGGAGGATTCCACCCCCGAGGTTGTTCGTGAGGGTCCCACCATCAAGAGCGTTACCTACGGCGCAAATTATGTGGAAACCACCGCCACCGGCGACGATACCGTCAACAGCCCCTCTGCATCCTCCAACGTCAGTGCAGTCACCCTGTCTGACGGCACCGAGATTACCGCAGAAAACGGCGGCGTTCTGACTCTGGTCATCGACGGTGGCCAGTACGATATCCCCGACTACTACCACAGCGGCGACATGCTGCCGGAGGGCGATTTCTCCTTTGAAACCACCGCCGGTACCGACAGCTATGCCGAAATGGGAAAGTTCATGAACATGGCAGGACAGACTGCCCAGTATACCTACCGCAGTGCCCTGCGCATTGACGAAACCGGCATTGTGGAAAACGAAACCATTCCCGCGCTGCTGGGCAAGGTTGACACTTATGACGCCACCGGGCTTCGCGGCGGCGAGATCAGCTCCTACGGTCCGTTCTTTAACGGCATTATTGTGGATTCCGCCCCCTATGAAATCGGTCATGTGACCCTGACCGGTCAGGGCGACGGTGCCAACGACTTCCAGGGCGAGGGCGCCATGGTGCTCTCCTCCGGCACGGCAGACGTTACCCTGCACAATGCCGTAGTGCTCACTGCCGGTACCATCCGTACCGCCGCAGCCGTTCGGGACTCCGGTATTCTCCGCATCAAAAACTCCGTGATTTACACCGAGGAAACGCCTGACACCCAGGAGCAGTACGATGCCCTGGTGGTTCCCATGATGAAGCGCACACCCTTTGCACTGGGCCTGGAGGGCACCGTCCGCGCCACCAACGTTCTGGGCGCAGGTCAGGGTATCTATTCCAACTCTATGATCGTTTCCTCCGGTTGGGGTGTGCTGTCCACCGACTCCGGCAACAGCTATGACCAGACCGGCACCTATGCCCTGGACGTCAGCAACACCGTAGCCGGCACCGGCATCGTAGAGGTTGCAAAGTCCGGCGTGGACTACTATGCCACCCGTACCGTGGACGGCGTAACCTACGGCTATCTTCCCGGCGGCTCCGGCTATGTTGCCTATGCGGATTCCGGCGTATGGGATCGGTTTGACAATGTAGACTTCTACGGCGGGAATGAGGTTCAGATCATGGCTTCCTCCACCTCCTCCGCCTACTACACCAATTCTACTCTGACCTCCGGTCACATCGGCGTGATGACCCAGCAGAATGCAGGCGGCACCATCTCCATTCAGGATTCCACGCTGAATGTTGCCGAAACCGGCGTGCAGATCAAATCCGGCGCTGCCAATAACGGCTATACCAACGTGGTGCTGGACAACACCCAGGTCAACTTCACCGCCGACTCCAAGTGGGGCGGCACTCTGGTAGAGCTGGTGGAATCCGACGACGCAGGCAACCCCGGCAACACCTCCTATACCATCAACGACACCGGCGATGAAGCCACCCAGGCAACCGCTACCGCGCAGGTGGACGATTCCAACGCCGTGCTGAAAAACGGCGAATACACCGGAAACATCTGGAACAACATCTATAACAAATATCAGTCCCTGAATGTTTACCTCACAGACAATACCGTGCTCACCGGCACCATTTCCTCCTCCTATGGCTATCACCTGGACGACAATGGTGACCGGATGGAAAACGGCACCGAGCTAACCTGCGACACCACCGGTGACTATCGCACCTCCGGCGTCAGCGATTACCACAAGATCGGCGCACAGTACAACGTTGCCAATGCACAGATCAACAATCCCGTGAACGTTTCCGTTCTGAACGGTTCCACCTGGAATGTGGTGCTGGCAGACGGCACCTGCGGCGAAGCAGACGCCTGCTACATCGGCAGCCTGACCGTTGATGCCGACTCCACCCTTACCGCCTCTGAGCCTGTTACCATCCATGTCTATGGCGAGCAGGACATCAAGGGCACCGTGGACAAAAACATCACCATTGTTCAGGAGGAGTACACTGCCCCTGACTGCACCACCAACACCCTGACCGCAGTGGATATGGCAGACCCCCGTCACACCGCGACCTTCGTGTTCGTGGATGAAAACGGCGATCCTGCCATCGGCGCCGCTTCCTTCGGCGCTTACAAAGCATTTGCCACCAGCTACTTTACCCTGAGCTTCAACGGCTATGAGATGGTGTCCATGGACGTCACCGAGGGCACCGCTACCATCAGCCCCATCACCGAGGACGATCCCGACGGCTACTATGGCGAATATGACTACAACATTGCCATGGAAACCGACTGCACCGTTACCGTGGTGGTCAAAGCCGCGGCTATGGGCGGACCCGGCGGCGGTCCCGGCGGTCCTCCCATGTAATCGATCCTTCAGGTAAAACGATCCCCTCTGTCCTTTCTGGGCAGAGGGGATTTCGTTTATTCCGGATTTGCTTCTTTGAGCTGTTCCTTCAGGAAGAAGGTATAGGTGCCGTTTGCCAGCAGCGTTCCGTCATCGTCAAACAGCTCCGCCTGATACACCGCTATGGTGTGCCCGGTCTTTACCGCGCTGGCTTTGCAGTAGACCTTTTTGGTATTCTGTGCCGCCCGAAGATAGCTCGCAGAGCAGTTCAAAGTCACGCAGCCCCGACCATCGGTGCAGGCGGCAATGCCAGCCACCGTATCCATCAGTGCGGATAAGCAGCCTCCGTGGACAATTCCCCGCGGATTCATGCTGGATGGAGATACGGTCAGCTCTCCAGCAGCATAGTGCAGCCCGCATTCCGTGACCAGAATACCGTTGGATGCGGAAAACAGCCCCGGACGGTTGATGCGGTTTTTGAGACGCTCATAAAAATTCTGTGTCATTGCTTCATAGTTCCTTCCGTTTCGATTCTTTTCCGATATTATATCCTGACATTTTGCAAAAAGCAACGTCTCATATTTGGCATTTCCGGAACGCCGGAAGAAAATATACATGGCTTCCTGCCGGGAATACCCTTGGAGCACCACCCTGTCTCTTCTCTATTTTACAATTTACGATACAGGCGCTGTCCAGTATGGCAGCTCTGTTTGGCGCCTATCAGGTTGCTGCAAACAGCGTTGCCATTGGAACGCGCATAGATCT
>CAJKNS010000256.1 GCA_905201305.1 uncultured Eubacteriales bacterium | reverse complement strand
GGCCGCTGCTGTAGTTGATATTGATTTTGTTCCCGTCAGAGTCTTTGGTGGATGTCAAATAGTTACCGGTGAACGTCCATTCATTCCCATCGTCGTCGGACATGAGGTAGGCGTTGGTGCCGGTACTCTTTATCTTCAGGCTCAGACCATCCTCGTCGTAATAATAGGAGGAATCTTTGGAACTGTCCTTACTGAAATAGTGGATCGTACCGTCTCCGTCCGAATATTTCAGATAGGAAATGTTCGAGATCGTTTCGGACTCCACCCGTTGGATACAGTCCAGAGTCCAGCCGGAGCCTACATTCATGCTCAGTCCCAGCTTGGCGGGAGGACAGTAATCTGTGCTGGATCTGGCGAAATAGTCGGAATTATAGACCAGGTTCAGGGAGAATGGATTGGTGGAAGAAGCGTAGCTGACCAGCTCCTTGGCAATCTTCAGCTGGCCGGTGTGGTCAGAAATATAGGCAGTTCCGGCTTCTCCTGCACCCAGAGTAGCGTAGGTGTAATAAGGCTCGATGCCGGTGTTGTTCCGGTAGGAAACAGTCAGAATAGGCGGGATTGAACCGGCATAGGCATAAAACGTGGCAGAGGCGTAATAAGAGGTGGTCTGGATCGCATCCTCATTTGTCATTGCCAGAGCAATGGTAGTGTTGCTTGTTCCCTCGATATACCACTTCTTTACGAGCTCCGTCAGATGCCATGTGACATACTCCTTACCGGCTTTGCCGAAGGCATAGTCGATAGCGTTGCTTGCGTCGTACTCCGGCTGATCCCGCCGCCAGGTCATCTTGGAAAACCAGTCATAGTAGCTTGAATAGCCGGAGGGCAGGCCGGTGGTCACTTCATAAGCACCGATGGGAAGCTTCTCACAGTAACGCTGGGTGTAAGCAGTTTTATACAGGCTCAGCTGTGCGTCCACAACTTCACTTCCACTGGGGACTGTTGGCATAGTCTGGAAGTGCATATAGGTGCGGTATCGTCCGTCGTTGCTGGTACTGTAGGGCTGTGCACCGACATACAGCCACTGACGGCCCAAAGTCGTATCATTGGGCGCGGCTTCCATGGTGTAAACAGAATAGATATCTTCCAACGCCCTGCCGGACACAACGACCAGGGTCGGGTCGATCTTAACGGGGTATGTACGTTCCTCGCTGTTGATCCACTCCTTATCTGCTTCAACAGTCAGAACGGTACCCTGCTCGGTCTCATTCAGCGCGAAATGAACGTCAAAGGAGCCCAAGCCAGAAGCATCCTCCATGCAGGGAATAGGAATCCGGTAAATCTCCTCCTGATCGCTGTTCAGGAAAGAGACAGAGCTGTTTTCATTCAGGACAGCGGTAAGACTGCTGCTTTCCAGCAGAAAGTCAAACCGGTAACTTTCCTGAGGCTCATTGATAATGATGGAGATCCCGTCCAGCGCCGGGGTTCTTCTCTTTCCTGCAGGTACTCTCTCGCCGCACCAGTACACCATCATCCTCCACAAGTTGGAAGGACACCACATCATCCGGCTGAAAGCCAGCCTTCTGTCGGATTGCCCAAGGAATGGTGATCCTGCCTTCCCTGCCGATGATCCGGAAAATTTTCATCCCCGGCACCCCTCACAGCAGTCACAGGGACAGTACCGGCTGCCACCGCATGCCTCCTCGTCCACCGCCTGAATGATGATACGTCCCCGGGATACATGCATCTGGACAGTGGAACAGGGTCCAATCCCCACTTCCTCCAGCATGTCCGCCGGGATGGCCATAAGAACAGTTTCTACGAATTCATTGTTCGTTTTTTGCATGGTATAATCCGCTCCTTCAAAATTTGTTCTACCGGGATGGTCTCTCCCAGCAGTTCATTCAGGGACATCTGTAGGGGAACCTCCCGCTCCCGTTCCAGAAGATCATAGTTGCCGATGAGCAGCTCCCCAAACTGCTTACCGGGGGCATACTTCTGCACCATGGGGTGAATGCGCTTGAAGTCCAGGATCTGATAGTCCCTGAACAGATACCGGATCTCCTGGCAGTCCACCTGGGAAACCAGCCACTTGCCCTTGCATTTTGCCAGCGTGTCCCGGAGTAGGACATGGTGATCCCAGCCAAACTCCGCGTCATAGACATATTCGCTGTCATAATATGGCGGGTCGCCGT
Organism: uncultured Eubacteriales bacterium; assembly: GCA_905201305.1. Lineage (GTDB taxonomy): Bacteria > Bacillota > Clostridia > Oscillospirales > Oscillospiraceae > HGM13006. The sequence continues at coordinate 1,184 of CAJKNS010000256.1, read as the reverse complement.
AGAAGAAACTGTCCTCCCGGTCGTAGTGAGGGATAAGCACCTCAAAGCTCTGCTGCTCGATGATGACGTTTTCCAACCGCCGGGACATCTCCCAAATCTGCGTAAACAGGGTGCGCACATTGAACGGCTGACAGGCGAAGCTCCGTCCGGAGCTGGAATAGCTGTTGCGCACGCGCATCAGGTAAGCAGCCGCCTGCCGGACATCCCGATAGTCCGAGCGCTTCCGGAGGGATGTTTTCAGCTTCTCTGCTTCTTCCGTCAGAGAGGTCGGTGTCGTTCTGTCAATGATCTCCAGCTGATCCGCCAAATGGATGTTGGGTTCATTGCCGCCATCGTGGAAATGGAGCCAGCTGACAAACTCCTCCCTTGAATTCAGGGGCAGCAGATCCAACTCCAATAGCAGCTCTGCCGGACGGTTCTTCACTATCCGGAAGAAATTCACCAGTTCCCCCTCGATATCGTTGTAGACCTCAAATTTGCTGGGTTCCTTCCCCAGCAGCACAGCCCCGCTGCCGCCGAATATTTCAATATAGCGTCCGAATTCCCTTGGGAACACGGACAGGATAATCGGCAGCAGGTTTGTCTTGTTTCCAATGCGGGTTATGGGTGTTCTGATAGGTCATCTCACGCTCCATTCATAATAGAAAAGGCCGGTACAGCGCCTGCGGTCAGGCTGCTGTATCGGCCGTTAAGTTTGCACTTCTTCCTGTATTCAGGACACCTGTCCCTAAATTTGCGTCGGTCTCTCATATTCATCACCCCCTTCATGTATTAAAGCATTGTTCTCCTATAGCATGGTTTTGGAAAAAGTCAAGTATTGTTCTTTCACTTGTTTCGTGGTATCATCTCAACCAGTGCGTACAGCAAAAGGAGAGGCTTACAATGGGTACTACAGCCATTTCTCACACAAGGCAGGAACTTCTGCAGCGGCAGGAAGCAGTTTTCAGCCGCATTCCCGGCATCAGCGCTCTGCGGCGCGCCACGCCAGAGGATATCGCGGAACTGGAAATAAAATACCCGGACGCTGCCTTTGCCCTGATGATCTCCGACAACCTTTTTGTCGGTGACCGGGAGCAAAATGAAATTCACCAAAAGGCATATACCGCCATTCTCAGCGGCGAGTCAATTCCTGGAGTTCGCTTCCGATATGACTATGATACGGAATCCTACCTGAGAAGGCATAT
>CAJKNS010000255.1 GCA_905201305.1 uncultured Eubacteriales bacterium | reverse complement strand
CGGAGGCGGAACGCTGGGCGCTGGTTTTCTGCCCGGAAGCAGATTTCTGAGGAGCCGTATGAGCAGAGGTCTTCTTTGGAGAAGCCTTGGACTTATCATTCTTTTCTGGACTGATTGTAATCTCCACCTTACTTGAGGCAGATGGTCAATCTGCCGTATTTTATGCCATTATACCGTGTTTTCGGTATATTTGCAATCTCGAATTTTTGGGGATTAGCCGGAAGATGCGCCATCTTGCGGCAGAACCTCGTGAAAATCCGCATATTTGCGGATAAACTGCTCTGATACCTTCAGCGGATCTTCGCCGCTGACCAGGGTAAGGGTCAGCTTGGGGCTGTCTCCTGCAGAGAACAGCACCCGTTTTTTCAGCACCGGATCGGCACAAATACCGCTGACGGCGCCAAAGTCAATGCTGCGCAGGGTAAACAGAATATGCTTGCCCTTTTGGCTGATATCCTGAATGCCCAGGGCTGCGGCGCGGGAACGGAGCAGCGCAATGTTGACCAGTGCAATGACAGGCTTTGGCGGCTCGCCATAGCGGTCAATGAGCTCGTCCAGCACATCATCGGCATCGGTTTCCTGACGAATGGAGGCGATCCGGCGGTAGAGATCCATTCGCTGCTCTCCGGAGGAAACATAGTTCTCCGGAATATTGGCGGAAATGTTGAGGTCTGCCGAGCAGGTCTTTTCCTCCACCGGCGCTTCGCCCTTTTTCTCCAGCACCGCTTCCTCCAGAAGCTTTAAATACATGTCGTAGCCCACGGAAACCATATGACCGGACTGCTCGGCGCCCAACAGGTTGCCGGCACCGCGAATTTCCAGGTCCCGCATGGCGATTTTGAAGCCGGAGCCAAACTCGGCAAATTCCCGAATGGCACTCAGCCGCTTTTCCGCAATTTCCGAGAGCACCTTGCCCTGTCGGAACGTGAGATAGGCATAGGCGTGACGGTTGCTGCGCCCCACACGACCCCGCAGCTGATGGAGCTGCGCCAGTCCCAGCTTGTCGGCGTCCTCAATAATCAGGGTGTTGACATTGGGAATGTCGATGCCGGTTTCAATGATGGTGGTGCAGACCATGACCTGAATGTCGCCGTCTGCCATCTGCTGCATCACATCGCTGAGCTCTTCCTCGTTCATTTTGCCATGGGCAATTCCGAAGGCAACCTCCGGCAGCTTCTTTTGCAGCCGTGCGGTTTCCTGCTGAATGGAATCTACCCGGTTGTGAAGGTAATAGACCTGACCGCCGCGACCAATTTCCCGACGGATGGCATTTGCCAGAATGTCGTAATCGTGTTCAATCACGTAGGTCTGTACCGGATAACGATCCGAGGGCGGCTCTTCAATGGTGGATAGATCCCGGAGCCCGCTGAGCGCCATGTTCAGGGTACGGGGAATGGGGGTTGCGGAGAGAGTCAGGGTATCCACGCCCCGAGCCAGCTCCTTGAGCCGTTCCTTATGGGTGACGCCAAAGCGCTGCTCCTCGTCCACGATCAGAAGACCGAGATTTTTGAAGCGTACGCTTTTTTGCAGCAGCTTATGGGTGCCCACAACCAGGTCTACGGTACCCTCTGCCATAGCGTGGAGGGTGGCGCGCTGCTGTGCCGAGGAACGGAACCGGGACAGCACGTCAATATTCACCGGGAAACCCGAGAAACGCTGCTTCGCTGTGACATAATGCTGCTGTGCCAGAACGGTAGTAGGGACCAGAATGGCGCACTGCTTGCCGTCCATAATGCACTTCATCGCGGCGCGCAGTGCCACCTCGGTTTTGCCGAAGCCCACATCGCCGCAGAGCAGCCGGTCCATGGGGGTAGGAGACTCCATATCCGCCTTGATTTCGTCAATACAGCGGAGCTGATCGTCGGTTTCGGCATAAGGGAAGCTGTCCTCAAACTCCGCCTGCCAGGGACAATCCGGGGAGAAGGCATAGCCGGGCAGGCGCTTTCGCTGAGCATAGAGCTGAATCAGCCCGTCTGCCAGATCCTGCGCTGCCGCCTTGGCTTTCTTCTTGGTCTTTTCCCAGGTGTCGCCGCCCAGACGGCTCAGACGGACGTTGGTATCCTCACCGCCACCGATGTATTTGGCGACCATGTCCAGCTGAGTGGCAGGGACATAGAGCACATCGGTGCCCTGATAGGCGATTTTGATATAGTCTTTGACCACGCCGCTGAGCTTCATCTGCTCCACGCCGCAGAATCGACCGATGCCGTGGGCTTCGTGCACCACCAGATCGCCGGGAGAAAGATCCGTAAAGGCGTTGAGCTTTTGACGGTTGGTGGAAGCCTTCTTTTTCTTCCGTCCGGGACGCTTGCGCGGGAGCGTTGTCAGCTGTCCTTCGGTGAGAATGGCAATTTTCAGAGACGGGTACTCCATGCCGGATGCCAGAGAGCCCTCTGTGAGCAGAACCTGACCGGGCTGGGGCAGGGATACCAGCGGAAAACACAGCTGGGCGGTTAAGCCCCGGGCTTCCAGACTTTCCAGCAAAAGCTCAGCCCGATGCTTGGCGCCGCAGAGCACCAGAACGCCGAAGCCGGTGGACTGATAATGAGTAAGATCACTGACGGCGGTATCCAGACTGCCGCCATAGGACGGAAGCTGTTTTACTGTAACGGAAAGCAGCTCCTGAGGCGGCAGACTCTCGGGAAATGCGGCGGATAAAAAGTTATCCATATAAATGACGCAATTGTCCCGGCAAATGTTGCACAGCTCGTCAAAGTTTTTGTAAAAATCACAAAGCTCTCCTGCCAGGGTACCGTTTTGCAGCAAAGCGTCCAGACCTTGCCCCATTTCCTCCAGATGGCTGTCCAATGTGCGCTCCACTGCCATGCGGTCCGAGAAAATCACAATGGTTTCCGGCTTGATATAGTCCATGGCACAGGAGAATTCCGGATAGATCAGTGCAGCATAGCGGTCTGCTGCGGAGAATAGTGCACCGCCGCGCAGGGCATCGGCATCCTGCTGCAGAGTTGCCATCAGCTCCTCGTGCTTGTGCTTTCTGCGGCGCTGGCGGGCAAGCAGATTGTCAATATCATCTGCCAAGCCGGAAACACCGCCGGGATGCAGCTCCGGCAAAACCTCGGCAGTAGGCAGCAGCAGGGCGGAATCCACATTTTCGGTGCGGCGCTGGGTGGTAACGTCGAAATAGCCCATGGAGTCCAGCTCGTCCCCCCAGAATTCCACGCGAATGGGACCAGGAGCGGCGGGGGAATAGACGTCCAGAATGCCGCCGCGCAGGGCAAACTGCCCAACGCCCTCTACCAGTGTGCTGCGTCGATACCCCAGCGCAGTGAGCCGCTGGAGCAGCTCGTCCAGATTGTAGCTGCCGCCGGCGACCAGAGAGAC
>CAJKNS010000254.1 GCA_905201305.1 uncultured Eubacteriales bacterium | reverse complement strand
CCGGTTCCCCCGCCGGAAAAGCCCGCGGAGCTGCCAATCTCTCCGGAGCTTCTGCAGGGACTGATGCGAGCGGCGGCAGAGGCGTCCAAACCGGATGAAACCTCGCAGCTGCTTTTGGCACTCAAGCCAATGCTGCGCCCGGAACGGCAGGAAAAAGTAGATCGTGCCATACGGATGCTGGGACTTATGCGGGCAGCGAAAACAGCCGGTCAGGTGATGGGACCGGAATGCCATGTATAATCCCTATTGTACGGAGCTGCGTCAGGTGCTGATCCCGTGCCGGTCACAGCCGGAGCCGCGCAGCCTGCTTTCCGGACTTTCCGGTCTCAAGGAAGACGACCTGCTGATCCTGCTGCTGATGCTTCTGATTTTTATGGATAGCGGCGGAGAGAAAAACCTGCCCCTGCTGGGCGCGCTTTTCTATCTTCTGCTGTAAGCCCGGTGCGGTTGCGCCGGGCTTTTGTGGGACCAACACCACACAAATGTGTCGGCAGCCTTCATCCAATCTTTTTCGCCGGAAATGCGTTATTTTTTCTTGAAATACACAAAGTATTCCTGCGAAAAACTGCCTTTTTCCGACGAAAAATCTCGGGCTGAATCCTTGCCGCCAATGTGTGCGGTATTGGTCTGGAATGCTATTTTTTAACCGTTTTGTCCGACTCTTCCTCGGCGTGTTCTTCAGCCTGCTTCCTGGCTTGCTCCTGGGAATGGAGCTTATCGCTGCGTGTCAGAATTGCCAGGGCGATGCAGCCAATGACAACAACGGTAATGAGCACCATCAGCGCCTTTCCGGCGCCGCTGGTGGCAACCTGTACCGCAAGAATGCCCATCAGGGAAGCGACCACATAGAGAATCAGAACGCTCTGACGCTGATTGAAGCCGGAATCGATCAGCCGATGATGGATATGGCTCCGGTCAGAATGCATGGGGGAGACATGGTGCCACATCCGGCGGATGCAGGCAAAGCAGATGTCAAACAGCGGCACGCCCAGCACCAGAAGCGGCACCACAAAGGAAATCACCGCATAGAGCTTAAACAGCCCGGACACCGCCATACAGGAGAGCATGAAGCCCAAAAACGTTGCGCCGGTATCGCCCATGAAAATCTGAGCGGGGTTAAAGTTATAGGGAAGAAAGCCCAGGCAGGCGCCCAGCAAAACCGCAAGAATCACGGCTTCGTTGCCCTGACCCAGCATCAGCGCAATAATTCCCATGCTGAGACTGCTGATGGAGCATACGCCCACAGACAGCCCGTCCAGACCGTCGATGAAGTTTACGGCATTGGTAATGGCGACAATCCAGATAATCGTTACCGGAATTGCCATAACCCCCAGGGACAGGTAGGGAACCCCGAGAAAACCGAAGGGATGGGAGATGTAGCGAATGACTACGCCCTGAGAAACGGGAATGGCAGCCGCCAGGATTTGAACCACCAGCTTCAGCTTGGCGCTGAGGTCGTATTTATCATCCGCAACGCCCAGTATCACAATCACCAGGGCGCCGATCAGCATGCCAACAAACTGACGGCTCAGCTGGCACATAAACAGAGAAACCAGTACGAATGCGGTGAAAATTGCAAGTCCGCCAATGGTGGGAATGGGATGCTTGTGCATCCGGCGCTCATCCTTGGGGACGTCTACAAAACCAAAACGGGGAGCCAATGCCTTGACCACAGGCGTTAATACGAACGAAATCAGTGCAGCTGCCAGCACCGCGATGAACACGGTAAGCAGCTGACGTTGGGTCGTCATGAAACCATCCTTTCTCAGCGAGCTACAAAGCCAACCTTTTTATAGACCTTGCGCAGGGTCTTTTCGGCAATGTAAGAGGCTTTTTCCGCGCCCGCCTTATAAACACTTTCGAGATATGCCTTGTCTTTGAGAATCCGCTGTGCCTCATCCCGGATGGGACCGGTGACGGAGATGACAGCCTCGCCCACTGCGGGCTTAAAGTCACCATAGCCCTTGCCCTGGAATTCTGCCTCGATCTCTGCATAAGTTTTGCCGGTGCAGGCAGAATAAATCTCCATGAGGTTGGAGATGCCGGGCTTTTCCTGACGGTCAAACCGAACGCAGGTTTCGCTGTCGGTGACGGCACGCTTGAATTTGCGCATAATGGTATCGTTGTCGTCCTTGAGGTAGACGCAGCCGTTGGGGTCCTTGTCGGATTTGGACATCTTGGCGGTGGGATTTTGCAGACCCATGACCCGGGCGCCGACCTTGGGAATATAGGGCTCGGGAATCTTGAACACGTCGCCGTAGATGCCGTTAAAGCGATTTGCCACGTCACGGGTCAGCTCTACATGCTGCTTCTGGTCCTCGCCCACGGGCACATAGTCCGGACGGTAGAGCAGAATGTCCGCTGCCATCAGGCTGGGATAGGCAAACAGACCGCCATTGATATTTTCAGCATTTTTCGCGCTTTTATCCTTAAACTGCGTCATTCTTGACAGCTCGCCGAACATGGTGTAGCACTGGAGCACCCAGCCCAGCTCGGCATGCTGATGGACATGGGACTGGATAAACAGCGTGTTCTTTTCAGGGTCCAGTCCGCAGGCGATATACTGCGCCAGCTGCTCCAGGGTATGACGGCGGAGATCGGCGGGGTTCTGACGGACGGTAATGGTGTGCATATCTGCCATAAAATAATAGCAGTCAAACTGATCGGCAAGCTCCGCCCAGTTTTTGATGGCGCCAAGATAGGAGCCCAGGGTCAAATCACCGCTGGGCTGAATGCCGGACAGAAGTATCTTTTTTTCATCCATAGTTGTAACCTTCTTTATGCAAAGTTCGTGGAATTTCAATAAAATGCCTATATACAGGCGAATGTATTTTACCACAGGTTCCTTGCTATTGCAATTCATAAAAACAGGATTCCCGAATTTTATCCGTGCAGGGTTGGAATTTTTTGCGGAATTCGAGGAGCGGAGACGGATTTTTCCTTGACATCCCCGGCTTGTAAAATATAATAGAAGGGCAGTACCACATAAATGCGTCTGCGGATTATGACGGATCTTTTCCGCCAGCAATGCGTTAGTAAAACCTTGGGCAACACCGCACAAATGTGTCTGCGGGCTACAGCCGATCTTTTTCGTTGGAAATTCGTTATTTTTTCTTGGCATACACAAGGTATGCCTGCGAAAAACTGCCTTTTTCCAACGCAAAATCTCAGGCTGAATCCTCGCCGCCAGTTTATGCGGTATTGCCCTTGAAATACACAAAGTATTCCTGCGGTTTTACATCTCTTTCTGACGAAAAATCTCTCGTCAGACTCTCTTGCCGATTTATGCGATATTGCCCAAGGAATATGAAAACCATCAGGAGGTATACCATGAGTTATTTTGAGGAGAT
>CAJKNS010000253.1 GCA_905201305.1 uncultured Eubacteriales bacterium | reverse complement strand
AGCCTTGGTGTAGATACCGCCGCCGACACGGGCAAACAGAGCCATGAAGGAAGCGCCCATGCCGTTCATAACCATGATGTTGCCCAGCTCAACGGGATCGGTGATGCCGAATGCGAAGTGCAGGATGCAGAACCACATGGTGACGTCCAGCATGCCCAGTCCAACCACGGTGAAGCCCATGACGGAGCCGGAGGAGAATGCTACACGCAGGCCCTTGTTCAGACCCTCATAAGCAGCCTGAGCAGTACGGGCGTTGGAGTTGGTAGCGATCTTCATGCCGATGAAGCCAGCCAGCATGGAGAACACACCACCGGTGATAAATGCAAAGGGGGTAAACTTGGACAGCATCTCGCCGCCCGTGGCAAATGCCATAATGAGAAGGATAACGAACACGACGGCAAACACCTTGCCAACGGTCATGTACTGATGCTTCAGATAAGCATTTGCACCGTCCCGGATGGCCTGTGCGATTTCGACCATCTTGTCGTTACCTTCCGAGTGCTTCATGACGATGCCGCGCTGAATGAATGCGAAGATCAATGCGATTGCAGCGCCGATGAAGCCCAACAGAATCAGGTTTTCCAACAACAAACAACTCCTTACGTTTAATATTGCCCACCTATTCTACCAGCATCTTTGAGGGATTGCAATAGTTTCCTCAGGATTTTTCTGAAAACCGGCGAACCATCCAATGAAAGCCCAAAAAGACGCCCAAAATTTCGACTTTGCAGGCAATCATTCGTTTTGTTTCTCTGCCGGAGCAGCACACATTTTTTCGGGTTCGCCTGTTTTTTCTCTTGTATTTTCCCGCAAAATAGCATATAGTCAATGCTGCAAGATACCTATATTATTAAGGAGGTCGTCCGCTATGGCTGCAAGTATTCAGGAAATCTCACTGACCACCGTTACCGAACGGACCGGCTTTCGGGGCAGAAAGCAGACCACCGAGGAAGCCATTTGCCTGAAAACCGCCGGAGGAAATATTTATCTCAAGAAAAGCGCCGTAGAGGGCGCCGGAAACAGCTGGCAGCTGCTGGTTCGTCGGCTGCGGAATCTCTCTGCGGAAAAGCAGATTCCATTCTCCGAAGCTCTCTGACCGCTGTGATGTTCTCCCCTGCTTTACCTTGCGTGGAGCAGGGGATTTTTGCGCTTCCTGCGTATCATTTTCCAATCTCCATTATCATTTTCTAACTCTATTTCATTTTTGATACCCTTAGAAATTTTTTGAATCTTGTTCGGAACTTCAAAAATTCGTATACTGAACAGGAAGGGACCTGTCATCCGTTCGATTCTGAAGAAAAGGAGATATGCGAATGAAAAAGAAGTTTCTTGCCATGCTTCTGGCGCTCTGCATGCTGACTGCGCTGTTTACCGCCTGCGGTAGCCCGTCTGCATCCTCAGCCGCTCCGCCAGAGTCTGCGCAGTCGGATGAAGCACCGCTTGCGGAAGAAAAAGCGCCTTCGGACCCTGCTCCGTCAGAAGAAGCGTCCGCACCGGAAGCATCCAGTGCAGAAGACGCCGCTCCTGCCTCCTGGCCTGCCAATCCTCTGGGCAATGTAGATTTGCCCCTGACCGACGAGCCTGTCACAGTGACCATGTGGATGGGTGTCAACCCCAATGTGCTGAAGATTACCGAGGACATCGGCAATGACTGCGCACTTTGGAATGAGCTGGCAAGCCGTACCGGCGTCAATCTGGAGTTTACCGTAGTAAACCCCGACACCGAATCCGAAAAGTTTAATCTGATGGTCGCCTCCAACGATCTCTCTGACATCATCTCCAACGCCACCACCCTGTACACCAACGGCGGCGAGGCTGCGGTTGCCGACGAGATTCTCATCGACCATCTGCCCTATCTCACAGAGGAGCTGACACCTCAGATCTGCAAGCTCATGGAAGCATACCCCGATGCCGTCCCCGAGGCACTGACCGAAAGCGGCTGGCTGGCAGGTATGCCCCAGCTGAGCATGCAGACCGAAACCACCCAGACCTTTGGTCCCATGATCCGCAAGGATTGGCTGGACGAGCTGGGTCTGAACGTTCCCGAAACCTATGACGAGCTCCACGACGTCCTGGCTGCCTTCAAGGAAAAGAAGGGTGCCGACGCTCCGCTGCTGCTGAACTATGCCGCCACCGGCATCAACAACGGTCTGGTAGAGGGCTACGGCATCTTCGGTCTGGTGGCAGACGCCGCCATGAGCGAGCCCTATTATCAGGTGGATGACACCGTGATGTACGGTCCCATCCAGCCTGAGTTCAAAGAGTATCTGACCATGATACACGACTGGTATCAGGAGGGTCTGATCTGGCAGGACTTCATGTCCTACACCGACTTCCAGAATCCGCCCACCGACGTGATTCTGGCTGACCGTGCCGGTGTGTTCTATGCCGAGGTCACCTACATTGCCACGCTGGAGGATGCCTCCAACACCGAGGGCTTTGAGCTGGTTGCCATCCCCGACTTTGTTCAGAAGTCCGGCGATACCATTCCCTTTAAGGAAGAGCGCGCTTATGCCGCTTCCACCCCCTGGTCCATTTCCACCCAGTGTGAATGCCCCGAGCTGCTGATGCAGTGGTGCAACTATATGTACACCGACGAGGGCGCACTGCTGTGCAACTACGGCATCGAGGGCGAGAGCTTTGAATACAACGAAAACCATGTTCCTGTATTCACCGATCTGGTGCTGAACAACCCCGACATGTCCACTACTGTTGCCCTGTTTATGTACTGTCTGGATCGCGGTCCCTTCTATCGTGACGAGACCCGCGAGCAGTCCGGCTACTCTCAGGCGCAGAAGGACGCAAGCGGCATCTGGCAGAGCAATATGTCCGTAGGTCGCGGCATCGGCAGCACCTCTCTCAACACCGAGGAGTCCTCCGAGGTCAACCAGTTCTACGGCGATATCAAGACCTACATTGAGCAGTCCGTGCTGGAGTTCATCATCGGCAACCGGGATCTTGCCGAATTCGACGAGTATGTCTCCCACATTGAGGGCATGGGCATCGACAAGGTTACCGCCTGCTATCAGGACGCTTACCAGCGCTATCTCAACGGCGAGGTTGCCGCACCCGCCGGACCTCCTGGTCCTCCTCCCGACGGCGCACCCCCTCCGGGCTAACTGAACACTGATCCGTTTTGGATCCTCCTTTTTGCCCCGAACCAGGACAGGCTGGTTCGGGGCGATTCTATTATTCTATTTTCCACTTGACCCATCCCGGCAATCTCGCTACAATGAAATCATGGAGCAGAAAAATTTGATGCAACAGATATCCCTCGCACCACGTCTTAGTATATAGCAACACCGCACAAATGCTAAAATACACATTGTCGGAAAGCCATTTAGCAAAAAG
>CAJKNS010000252.1 GCA_905201305.1 uncultured Eubacteriales bacterium | reverse complement strand
TTGGGGTCCGCCATCAGCGCCCGCTGTGCAGCCATCAGGCAGTTGTTGACATCGAGATAGCATAGCACATCGGAAAAGCCCGGAGAAACCGGCTTGTCAGAAAAGAACCGGTGCAGCTCCTCCAGGGCATCCAGAATCTCAAGGTTCCGGCGCGTGGATGCGCTGTGCATAATGGAGCCGTCGCGCTGGACATAGAAATAAAGCGCGTTTGGCAGAAATACCACGGTTTTTGCGTAATACAGGCACTTGGGGGTGGTGCGCAGATCCTCATACCACACCCGACCGGGAAAGCGAATGCCGTGGTCCAGAAACAGACTGCGGCGGCATACTCTGAGCCAGGCACTGGGGGGCTCCAACAGCAGCTCCGGATTGGATGACAGGGATAGGGGGGTGTGCATGGGGACACCGATTGGTTCCGCAGGTGTATACGCCTCACCATGGACGTATTGAAACGCAAAGACGTACATATCCGCAAGCTGCCGTTCAATGGCTTCTGCCAATGCAGACAGGGAACCGTCGGCAATATAATCGTCGCTGTCAATAAAAAACACATAGTCACCGGCGGCATGCTCCAGACCGGTATTTCGGGCGGCACCCAGACCGCCGTTTTCCTGATGGATTACGTGGATATTGGGTGCACCGGCGGCATATTCGTCGCAAAGTCCGCCGCTTTTTCCATCGGTGGAGCCGTCATCCACCAGAATCACTTCATAGTCGGTAAAATCCTGGCGCCGAATGGATTCCATACATTTTGGCAGATACGCGGCAACATTATAAACTGGAACGATCAAGCTAAACAGCATGGAATATCCTCCTTATGCACGCAGCCTTTTCCGATGAATCAGAATCACCGCAACCCGGAACAGCAAAATTGCAGTCTCTGCGACAGACACCAGAATTCCCAGAGTTACCATGTTGAGATGACCGGAGAAATACAGCACCACCAGGTTAAGGATGTGCAGCACGGATCCAAATACCACGGAATAGTTGGCATATTTCGTCAGTCCCATGGCAGTCAGGGTGGGGAAGCCCAGAATATAGCTGGGCAAAATCACCACAACCACCGGCATCATGGCACGAAGCACCTTGCCGGTTTCGGCATAATCCGGACCAAAGAACCAGGTACACAGAGGTTCGGCAAAAATGAATACCACCGCGCTGCCCAGAACAATCAGCGGCATCATAATGGAGAGCACCTTTTTGACCAGCTTAAAATCCTTGTTGGCGGTCATATAGGGGTAGAGACTGTCGGAAATGGGACTCAGACCGTTTTTTGCGGTGGTAATCAGCTTGTCCGCAGAGGTATAGAAGCCCACAGCAGCGCCGCCTGCGGAAATCAGGTCCAGAATGATGGTGTTGGCGGCAGTGTAGGCAGTGGAAGCAATACGGGAGTAGAAGAACGTAATGCTGCTGCGGAATCTGGACCAGACCTCCTTGACGCTGACCTGGGCAAACCGCAGTCCAAGCCGACGGTAGAGGTGCAGGTAGACGCCCAGCAGCGCCGTACCGTTGCCAATGATGTTCAAAATGGGCACCACATAATAGTCGTTGGGAGTTTTCAGGCAGAAGAAAATCGCAATGGTGAAAAACGCCTTAATGAGCACACTCCGAACGGTGATGGCAGTCATTTTTTCCAGCCCGCGGTAGAGATAGTCCGGCATCAGGGACGAGAGCACCGTGGCGGCGAAATAGAGAAAATAGAAGCCGGTGTCCGGCGTCCAGGCGGAAATGACCCGGCAGAGAATCAGCAGCACAACGCCGGAGCCGGCAGCCAAAAACAGCTTGCTGATGGTGACTGCCGAGAGAATTTTGGAGACGGTGGTACGGTCATCCCGGCAGCGGGAAACCTCCTCGGTTGCGGACAGGAGAAAGCCAAAGTCAATGACCAGCTGGAAATAGACCATAATGGCAGCCGCAACGCCCAGCTTACCGTAGTTGGTGGGACTCAGCACCCGGGTCTCGTAGGGGACCACGATCAGGCTGAGAAAATAGTTGGAAAACTGTAAAATATAGAGCATCAGTGTGTTTTTCAGCAAAACACCCTTTTTGCCGGAAATGCTAAGTCGTTTCAATAGAAAATTCCTCGATTCGGTGGGGAAAAAAGCCCGCAGATTATGCACATTTTATCATGGAACCTGTGGAAAGTCAAATCGCGTACAGATTGGGCGTTTCCTGCGGATCGTCAAGAAAACGGCGTTCCCGCAACCTGCGAGAACGCCGAAGTGTTAGTCTTTTTGATTCACTGCCCGCAGGAACTGCTTGGTTCTGGGGTTTTGCGGATGGTCAAATACCTCCTGAGGGTTGCCTTCCTCCACCACAACGCCGCCGTCCATAAACACCACGCGGTCCGCCACCTCCCGGGCAAAGCCCATCTCGTGGGTGACTACTGCCATGGTAATGCCGGTTTGTGCAACGGTTTTCATGGTGGAGAGCACCTCGCCGACCAGCTCCGGATCCAGCGCCGCAGTTGGCTCGTCAAACAAAATGGCGTGGGGCTGGAGCGCCAGCGCTCGGGCAATACCGACCCGCTGTTGCTGTCCGCCGGAAAGCTGAGAGGGATAGTAGTCCATCCGATCTCCCATGCCTACGATGCCAAGATAGTGCTCGGCGATTTCCCGGGCTTCCTTTTTGTCCTTTTTCTGGACAATGGTCAGCCCAGCCATAACGTTTTCCAGCGCGTTTTTGTTCCGAAACAGGTTATAGTTCTGGAATACCATGGTGGAGTGCTTGCGGATTTCCTGAATGTCCTTTTTGGTGTGATGCAGGGCGTCGATGGATTTGTCCCCTACGGTGATGATGCCCTGCGTGGGCGTCTCTAAATAGTTGGTGCAGCGGAGCAGCGTAGTTTTTCCGGAGCCGGAGGGACCCAGAATACACACCACCTTGCCTGTGGGTATCTCAAAGCTGATGCCCTTGAGCACATCCACAGTGCCGAACACCTTATGTACATTTTCATAGCGAATCATGGCGGTCCCTCCTTAATACTTGGCGTTTGCCTTCTGCTCAATGACCTTCTGGATCGCCACAAAAATCATATTGATGACCCAGTAGAGCAGCAGCACGCAAAGATAGACCTCCATAAAGCGATAGGACTTGTTGGCAAGCATTTTTGCCTGGAGCATCATGTCCTTTACGCCCACCATGGAGCACAGAGCGGAGCCCTTGAAGCACTCGATGAAGTTGTTTGCCAGAGAGGGAATTGCCAGCCGAAACGCCTGAGGCAGCACCACATGGGTGTAGCCCTGGAGCGTGGTCATGCCGCAGGTGATGCACGCCTCCATCTGTCCCTTGTCCACCGCCTGAATGCCCGAACGGATCACCTCCGCCACATAGGCACAGCTGTTCAGGCTCATGGCGACCACGCCCGCCGCAAAGCGATCGAAGTCCG
>CAJKNS010000251.1 GCA_905201305.1 uncultured Eubacteriales bacterium | reverse complement strand
TCAGCAGCGCCGCCGCCGTCCTTGCTATGGTAGAAAAGGGTCTGGGCATTACCATCTGTCCGGCGCTGACGGTTCGCAGCTTTGGCGCCCATGTCTGCGCCCTGCCGCTTACCCCGCCGCGATACCGCACACTGGGCATTGCTTCCCTTCCTCCTGCCCGTCTTTCTCCGGTTGCCAGAACCTTTTTGAATTTTCTCAAAGAAACAGATATCACCGAGCTGGAACAAGCATAAAAACAGGCTGCCAAGCAATGACGGGGCTTGTAGTCGGCGCGCCGCAGACGTATCATTATTTTGACCAGATTCAGGACCATATCGTGGACTTCGTGACCGAAAACTCCCGCATTTCCCGCACCACGTTGCTGGGTCCCCGAACGACAATGTCTCCGCCCAGACTGGCAATCCAGCCATAAAACTGCGGACTGACTGCAACCTCCACCACCGCGCGGAACCGCTCCTGATTCAGCGGAATAATGGGAATATCCATACCAAAGCGGTCCAGCAGCACGCCTACCTTCTCATTTGCCCCCTCCAGGGTGACATGCAGAATCGCACCGCTGTACATGCCAAACAGACTGCGGGTATAGGCTGCCGGATCAAAGTTCTTCATCGCCTTTACCCCGCGGCGGGGACGATCTGTGATTTCGATGTTCCGCATTTTGTCCACCCGGTAGTGCCGAATCTCCCCTGCCCGCCCGTCGTAGCCAATGAGGTAATAATACTCCTGATCCCACCAGAGATACCAGGGACCTATGTCGTAAAATGCGCCATTATGCCGATACTCCGGCTCCTTTTTCACGTTCCACTGGACATACTGAAACCGAATCTGACGTTCCTGATGGATGGCGGCATGCAGAGTATCCACGCTGTAATAGATGCTCTCGTTCATGCTTTTGACCCGTCCTGCCGTCAGCACCTGCCGCTGGAGCTGCCCCGCTTCGTGCACACTGACCAGGGACTCCAGCTTGCGGATCAGCGCCTCGGACTTCTTTTCCGTAATAAACTTGGAGGACTGCACCGAATCCACCAGCAGCTTCAGCTCCGGCAGCTCAAAGGTACGGCTCACCAACCGGTAGCTGGTGGCGGTACCCTCTTTGCTGGAGAGAATGTCCATGCCAAAGCGCCGAAGCTCTTCAAAATCCAGATACAGCGTTTTCCGGTCGCCGGTGACGCCATAAGCTCCCAGCCTTTGGCTGATCTCCGCCAGAGTGAGTCCATGCTCCTCATCCGTTTCCTCCAGAAAAATCTTCGCCAAATAGAGCATTTTCTGCTTTTGATTCGTTCCCTTTGCCATTTCTACATCCTCCCTGCCAGTGTTTGTCCCAGTATAGCAGACCTGGAAATAAAAAGAAAGGGGTGTGTCCGAAATTTCAGACACACCCTCATCATTTCTACAGAAATAATATCGCCAACACACCGCAAATCACCGCGGCGCCGCTCAGCAGAAGATATTTTACCCGACGGGTCAGCCGCTTTTTCTCCGCGTTCTCACGAATGTAAGCGTCTGCCGCCCGGCATGCATCCTTCAAAACCCGGTCAGACTCCGGCGCTCCCAGAATATCTTCCCGCAGCAGGAAGGTCGCCTCTTCAAAGTATCTGGCATCCGGGCATCGGACCACCACCACCTGCCGTGTTACTCCCTTGACCATGAAAATCACCTCCAAGGGAAGTATGGGCAGTTTTTCCAGTTATCATACCCGCTCCAGCAGCTTCGGGTCCAAATAAATATCCGTTTTCCGGACCTTATGCCAGGAAAATTCACAGGCAAGCTCCCGGGCGCTGATTGGCTCCCAGCTTTCCAGCAAACCGCATAGATACCCCAGCAGTCCGATGATCTCCTCCGGCGTAAAATGCATGCGGAGATAGCCGAAGTCCAGATCCCGATCCCGCTTGCTGAGCCGTCTTCCATCCGGCGCCAGCAGCATGGGCACGTGATAGAACCTCGGCGGCGTCAGTTCCAGCAGCTCATAGAGATATAGCTGCACCGGAGTTGAGGTCAGCAAATCTCTGCCCCGGACCACCTGGGTCACCCCTTCGGTGCCGTCGTCCACCACCACCGCCAGCTGATAGGCAGCCACGCCGTCTGCCCTTCGGAGGATAATATCTCCGAATTCCCGCTGCAAATTCATGGTAACGTCCCCCTGCAAGCCATCCTGAAAACGAATTTTACAATCCGGCAGCTTGATTCGCAGGGACGGCTTTTTCGTCATGGCCGCACGCTGCTCCGGCGTAAGGTTTCGGCAGGTTCCGGCATAAATCACCCGTCCGTCAGAAGCATGGGGCGCTGACGCAGCATGGAGCTGATCCCGGGAGCAATAGCAGGGATAGATCAAATCCAGCTGCTTCAGCCGAAACAGTGCCGCAGCATAGGCGTCGTTCCTTTTGCTTTGATCCGCTGCTCTGCGGTCCCAATGGAGCCCCAGCCAACGAAAATCATCCATAATTCCCTCAGCGTATTCCGGCTTACTCCGCGCCGGGTCCAAGTCCTCAATGCGCAATAGAATCTCGCCGCCCTGATGCTTTGCCGACAGCCACGCCAGCATCGCCGACAGCGCATTGCCCAGATGCATTCTTCCGCTGGGACTGGGTGCAAACCGACCGGATTCCACAGGCATTCTCCCCTTTCTTCTCCATTGATTCTACCACAATTCCGGGTTATAATCAATGAAACGACCGCTTTACAAAAGGAGCTTTCTCATGGTAACAAACATCACCTCGGGGCTATATGCCATTGCGGTACCCCTGCCCAATAATCCGCTGAAAAATCTCAACGCCTATGTGGTCACCGGTTCCCGGAACCTGCTGATCGACACCGGCTTCCGTCAAAGGGAGTGCCGGGATGCCCTAATGGCAGGGCTCAGGGAGCTTGGAATCTCCATGGACCACACCGATATTTTCCTCACCCACCTGCATTCCGACCACACGGGACTTGCTCCGGAGCTTTGCGGTGCCGACACAAGGATTTTCATCGGCGAAAAGGACCTTTCCCATATGCCCGGACCCCAAAGCACCTTCCGCTGGTCCGATTCCAATGACCGTTTTGCCGCCGAAGGTTTTCCTCGGGATTTGCTTGCAGTGCTGACAGAAAAGAATCCGGCGCAGAGCCTGTCCCCCATCCCCTATGACGGTTATATTCCCGTAAAGCCCGGGGATGAATTTTCCTATGGCGCACACCGATTTACCGCCATCCATACCCCTGGGCATACCCCTGGGCACATGTGCCTGTGGGAGCCGGAAACGGGTATCTGCCTATTGGGGGATCATGTGCTCTTTGACATTACCCCCAACATCACCCGATGGGTAGGCGTTCCCGATTCTCTGGGGGACTATCTTCAGGCACTCCATGACATTCAGGCGCTGCTGGTCACGGTTCCGCTGCCTGCCCATCGGCAGGG
>CAJKNS010000250.1 GCA_905201305.1 uncultured Eubacteriales bacterium | reverse complement strand
CGCTGCCGCTGCGCGGGACGCTAAACCAGCCCGAAACGACTCCGCAGGAGACGGAACCCAGCATTCAGGAGCCTGTGGCTGCAACGCCAACGCCTACCCCAACACCTCAGGTTTCCACCGTATCCCTCATGGCAGTGGGCGACAATCTGATTCACAGCACGGTCTATGAATTCGCCCAGCAGGACGACGGAACCTACGATTTCTCCGACATCTACAGCTACATAAAGGACGATATCGATCAGGCGGACATTGCATGCATTCAGCAGGAGACGATTCTCACTGCCGATCCCAGCCAGTATTCCAACTATCCCTGCTTCGGCACTCCGGCGGAGATGGCGGATTCTCTGGCAAAGGTAGGCTTTGACGTGGTATGCCAGGCGTCCAACCATACGCTGGATAAGGGAACGCCCGGCATTGAGGATACGCTCTCTGCCTGGGCAAAGCATCCCGAGGTGACCATGCTGGGCATTCACGGTTCTCAGGAGGATGCCGACAACATTGCCGTGGTGGAGAAGAATGGCATTAAAATCGCCATGCTGGACTATACCTATGGACTCAACGGCTTTGTGCCGGAGCAGGATTACTTCGTGGACCTGATGGACAATGACCACAGGGACCGCATTGCATCTCAGCTGGATAAAGCAGCTGCCATGGCGGATATCACAGTGGTATTCATGCACGACGGCACCGAGGACCAGTTTACCCCCGATGAAGACCAGAAGAACTGGGCGCAGTTCTTTGCGGATCACGGCGTGGGGCTGATTATCGGCACCCATCCCCATGTGGTGGAGCCGGTGGATGTGATTACCGGTGTGTCCGGGAACAAAATGCCGATTTTCTATTCCCTTGGCAACTTTGTCTCCAGCCAGAAGGACAATTTTAATATGCTGGGCGGCATGGCAAAGGTAGTGATTACCAAGGACGAAACGGGAACCTATGTGTCCGATTACAATATTGAACCGCTGGTGAATGTCATTCAAGCCGGCGGCACCCATGGCATGGGCTATCGCTTCCATGTCTACCATCTGGAGGACTATACCGAGGAGCTGCAAAACAGCCACATTCGGAAAAACTGCTCCAAGACGGCGCTGGAGGGCGTTTGGAACGAGATTTTTGCGGATGCCTCCACGGGCATGGATGACCCCAAGCATCCCCTCACTGCCGGTACGCCGATCCAGAAGGAAACGGACGCAGCCACTTCGCTCAGCCCCTCCCCCTCTGCGGAGGTAACGCCGATGGTTTCACCGGATGCGGTGTCCCCTTCTCCTACCGCAAACGCAGCATAAAGAACGCGCTCTGGAGCTTTGGTGCTCCGGAGCGCGAATTTTTTCGGTTATTCGGCTTTTTCGTTCATCTTTTCTTCGCAGTGCTGGAGCAACACCTCAAAATCGGAGCAGTTCGCCTTAAAAATACCGCGATAGAAGTTGTTGGCATTCACCAGCATATCGTGTGCCCACTTAAGGTCCTGCTGCACGCCGTCGCCCAGAATCAGCTGGCGGGCAGAGACGCAGACAGACTGGATGAACAGGGCGAATACCCCCTGGAAATAGTCCTTAAAATCCTCGGAGCAGGGATTTTTGAAGTAAAAGTCCATAAGCCCCATGGTCATGACCATGCAGTGGGTGCTCCATTTCAGTGCTTCGAGCTTGTTGACCTCAAAGCCGTTTCCATCATAAGCTTCCTTTCCCTTATACAGAGCGCAAGCCAGGTTGAACATCGCCTTCCAGGAGCCGCCCTGGGCTGCCTTGACCAGCAGCTTAAAATACTGCTCATAGTCAAACATGCCATATTCTGCGGTCCGATGAATCTCAGAGAGCATGTGCATGGCGTCGGGCTGACCCTGATCGGCAGCCTTGGTAAACAGCTCCTTGGCTCTCTGTGGATCGACCTTCAGGTCGCTGAGCCCAAAGAGATACCGCTCGCCCAGCTCCTCCTGGGCGCCGGGGGTACCAGCCTCTGCCTCGGCGGTCAGGGTTTCGAGATCCAGGGATGAAAAGGGTGCATAGGTGGCTTTGGCGGAGCGCAGACCGGAATCGGAGCGCTTCCAGGATAGATATTTTTCAAAATACTCGGTGGGTGTAATCATGATTTCCTCCAAAATTCTGCCCAAGCGGGCTATCTTTGAAGGTATTTTAACATATTTCAGGGGGTGTGTCCATAGATGCCCCAAAGGTTATCCGGGCAAAATAAAAAAATTCTTGCATTTTAGTTGACAAATGAAAAATAGCTGGTATAATAGTCCATGCTGATTTGCGGATGTGCTGGAATAGGTAGACTGGCCAGCTTGAGGTGCTGGTGCCTGCAATGGGCGTACGGGTTCGAGTCCCGTCATCCGCACCAGCTAGAGCGATTGCTTTTGCAGTCGCTCTTTTCTTTTTGCCCAATGGGCTTCCTTCGAGAGAACTTTCATGTTTTTCCGTTGCAAATTCTCCGTTTTTCTGTTAAAATGGCATTTGTGCTATGGCTATCACCGGGTTCGGGATGGAGGTATGGGAAATGCCAAGATTTTTTATAGAAAACATAGCGCCGGAGACTGATATCGCAGTGCTGACCGGCGAGGCAGCTGCCCATGCCAGGGTGCTGCGGCTGAAATCCGGCGAGCAGGTGGTGCTTTGTGACGGCCAGGGCACCGATTATCAGGCGGAGATCTCCCACATAGATGATAAAAGCGTAACCCTCAAAATCCTGTCCCAAGGTCCCTCCGAAAGTGAGCCTAAGGTGGACTGCACGGTCTATATGGGCTTTGCCAAGGGCGATAAACTGGAGCATGTGATTCAAAAGGCGACAGAGCTGGGGGCAGCCCGAATCTGCGCGTTTCCCAGCAGCCGCTGCGTGGCAAAATACGACGGGAAAACCTTGGCGAAAAAGCTCCCCCGATGGCAAAAAATCGCTGTTTCCGCAGCAGAGCAGTCCGGACGTGGGCGAATTCCCACGGTGCTTGCGGCGGAGTCCTATGCCCAGGCGCTGGAACTGGCTGCAAAGGCGGACCGTGCGCTGTTTTTTTATGAAAACGAGCAGTCCCATACGCTGACAGCGGCGCTCACGGGCGATTACTCCTCGGTATCCATTGTAACCGGTCCCGAGGGCGGCTTTTCGGAAGAGGAAGCCAACCAGGCGGCGGATGCGGGGCTGCAAATCTGTACCCTTGGAAAGCGGATTTTGCGCTGTGAAACTGCACCGCTGTGTGCCCTTTCGGCAATTATGTATGCAGCGGGAGAGTATTAAGCCGCAGTCCGGCTTACAAATTTCCTTATAAAGCGAGCTATTTTGATAGTTATACATCAAATTATAATGAAAAAGCATGGTCAATACCGGATTCATCAGCGGCGAAGATTCAGCCGAAGATTTTGCGTCGGAAAAAGGCAGTTTTTCGCAGGCATACTTTGTGTATGGCAAG
>CAJKNS010000249.1 GCA_905201305.1 uncultured Eubacteriales bacterium | reverse complement strand
CCTGCCATACCCGGAGGTCCGAATGCCTTGCCGTCAAAGCTGTAGCCGTCGGGATACTTGATGTCCGTGTTCACCAGCAGCTTGGAGCCGTAAAAATGCACGTCGTCTGCCATCTGGGTGAAGTAGTTATAGGTGCCGGGATCGGTGTAGTCAAAGTTCTGCATCCGCTTGGCGTCCTCCACCGGAGCCGAGCGCTGATTCGGATTGGACCACTCTGCCAGCGTGATAATGGCAGCGCCGTTCCGTGCCAGTCCGCCCATAAAGGTCATAAAGCTGTCTGCCGGATAGGTCTCGGGTCCCTGAAGGAAATGCGGGGACGCATTGGGATACATGGTGCGGTTTTTGATGACTGCATCCCCGATCTTGATGGGGCTCAGCAGCGCGTCATAACGATAGCTCATAACATATCTCCTTTCATTCTTAAAAGGCGGAGTGCCGCGGTACAGCACTCCGCCTCAATTTACTTAAGCTACGGTCAGCACAATCTTGCCGGTGTAGGTGCCGGGAACAATTGCGGTTTCCTTGCCGTCTACGGTCATGGTCAGGGTCTTGCCCTCAACCGCCTGAATCTTTGCGCCCTCGGCAATGGTCAGTCCGCCCAGATAGCAGGTCTTGTTCACCGTCCACTGGGAAGCGCCGTCGAAGCTCGCCTTAGTGCCCTTGTCCTTCTCCACAGGCTCCAGGGTATCGTCCACCAGACCGATGAGCCACCACTTGCTCTCCTCGGGCTCACCCTGGGTATGGGTTGCCTTGCCGGTAGAGATAGCGCCGGTGAGGGTGCAGCCCTTGAAGTCCAGAATCATCTCGTGATCCTCAGCCTGTGCGTTGATGAAGTCGCCGTTCAGGGTGCAGCCGGTGAGATGGACCTCCACCTCGTCATGTCCAGGACCCATATCCGGCATTGCAGGCATGCCAGCAGGGCCGCCAGGACCACCGGGTCCGCCAGGTCCGCCAGGTCCACCAGGACCACCGGGTCCGCCAGCAGGCATGGGTCCCATGTTGGGATCATCGTTGGGGAATGCCTCCAGAATCACGCCGATCTTGCTGTTCAGCTGGGCGTCGGAAATGTTCATGGTAACGCCTCTGCCCTTCACCTGAAGCACAGCGCGCTCCGTATTAAATACGGTGCCCTTGTCCACAATCAGAGTGCCCTGACCGTTGCCGCCGTGGCACATTACGCCAACCTTTCCCGAGTTGACCGTGCAGCCGGTAAAGGTCGCATTGCCCTCCATGCACATAATTACAGGGTAGTTGCCCATGTTCAGGGTGCAGCCGGTGAACTGATCCAGGCAGTTGCCGATGGAGTATGCGCCGTAGCCGGTGTTCTCAGACTCCAGCAGGCAGTCGTTGAGGTACAGCCGCGCCTTCTTGGTGGCATCGGTGGACATGCAGCCCCAGTTCTCGCACTTGATATGGCAGCGGTTATAGGTAGCGGTTGCGGAATCCACCAGGTTGGTGGCACGGACGCGCCCGGTCAGGCCCAGCATCCACGGCACCTTGGTCATGCCGGAAACATTGTTGGGCTTGGTGCCGTCCTTGACAAACAGCTCGGAGTCGTTGACCTCCAGCGTTGCCTCCTCGCGGCCAACCACAGTTACGCGAATGGAGCCAACGGAGTGGATCTTTGCGCGGTTTACGGTAACATGAGAGGTGCCCGCAGCGGTAATACCGGCGCCGTGACCAACAAAGTCGTTGCCACCGTTGCCGTTGAGGGTCATAGTAGCGTCATTGATGGTAACAACGCTGCTGCCATCCACATATACGCCGCCGAAGTTGTCTGCCTGGGAATCCACGGTCAGACCATCTACCGTGGTATCCGTTACCTTACCTGCCAGTACGGCAGCGGAAACGGACTTCTCAGGCACATACTTGCCGTCGGAAATCACAACGGCGTTTGCCATTTCAAAATGATCCACCTTGCCGTGGTTCTCATAATCCACCTGCACGGCGTCGGATACGGTCAGCACCACATCGCCGGTGTAGGTACCGGGCTCGATCTGACGGTTGACGCCGTCAACGGTCAGGGTCAGGCACTTGCCCGCAGGGGCAGAAAGGGCAGCCTCAGGGGCGATGGTCAGAGACGCAAACTTCTCTGTTGCCTCCGCCACATAGCTGCCGCTGATGGTTTTTTCGTTCATAGGAAACTCTCCTTTTGGCGCCGGGCGCCTGGACTCGATATCTGGCATTGCCCGTTCCGGTTACTCCGCAATATCTATAAAAAGTATAGGGGTCGAAACATTTGCTGTCAAGAGATGGAGACAAATGCAACGAAATGGGCAAATTGCGACGTGTCCTCTCTGCATCCCCCGGAAAAATATTTTTTGCAATTCGGTATATTCTTCCAATTCCTCGGTGATAATAGCCTCGGAGGTGCAGAAAATGCAAAATGAAAACAACAAAAAACGCTTTGCAGGCAAGGGCTACTACATAGCCCTGATCGCCTGCCTTGCAGCAGTCGGAATTTCAGGCTATGTATTCGTCCGGACCGCAAGAGACTCAGCACTGGAAGCCAGCGCATCGGCAACCATCTCTCCCGCACCCAGTGCAGCCGTCAGCGATACCCCCACCGCATCCCAGAAGCCCAAGGCGGATTCCGCCGCAGCATCGGACAATATGGAAGATTCCTACGAGTCCACCATCGGCTCCCAGGAATCGGAATCCATGCAGTGGCCCCTGGAGGGTCAGGTGCTCTCCAGCTTCAGCCGGGACACCCTGACCTACAGCCAGACCATGGCGGACTGGCGCACCCATGAGGGGCTGGACATTGCCGCCGAAGCCGATTCTCCGGTAATGGCAGCCCAGTCCGGCACCGTCACCGCCGTCTATGAGGATGATTTCCTTGGCAGCGTGGTAGTGGTATCCCACGACGACGAGTGCTCCACCCTCTATGCCAATCTGGCAAAGACCCCCGAGGTCAGCGTCGGCGATACGGTTTCCGCCGGCGATGTAATCGGTCATGTGGGCAGCACCGCACTTTTGGAGACAAAGGAGCCGGATCACCTGCATTTTGAGGTGTTCCATGCCGGAACGCCCGTGGACCCCATGGATTATCTCCCCAGCGCATCCTAACTGAATACAGCGCAAGAAAGCACCGCAGACCGGGGACCAGCCGACTGCGGTGCTTTCCATAAAAGAGAGAGAAAATGAAAGCCAGTACGTTTGTACTGTGATTTTATGATAGCGGAGTTATTTGAAGGTTCGTTGAAAAAATTGTGGCGGATCTGTTAATAATCCTTTCGCTGCAAAGTTTTTTCCAAAGCGATTGACACTTTTGCGATTTGATGACATAATGTAAGACAATACCGCATAAATCGGCATCAAGGATTCAGCCAGAAATTTTTCGGCGGAAAAAGGCAGTTTTTCGCAGGCATACTTTGTGTATGTCAAGAAAAAATAACG
>CAJKNS010000248.1 GCA_905201305.1 uncultured Eubacteriales bacterium | reverse complement strand
ATGTCATCCGTCAGCCAATGACCTACCTCATGGGGCTGTCCGCCGATCAGATTACCCAGATTTCTGATCTGCTCACCGGCACCATGGGCGTGGATCTCTCTACCACCAACAAAGCCTATCAGGAAATCGTCCTGGCGCAGCATGTCCACCAGAACATCGACGCCATTCGCGCCATTGTTCCCAATATTCTGGACATCGACTTCAGCTTCCTGGGCATCAACCTGGCGCAGATCCCCTCCTGGCGTTGGATTCTCAATGGACCCTATACCCTGGTGGGCTTCGGTCTGTGGATTATCCCCATCCTCTCTGCACTGAGCAACTTCCTGTCCTCTAAGATTTCTCAGGCACTCAACGGCTCCGTTGCCACCAACGATAAGGGTGAAAAGGACGCCGATGCTGCCGCCGCAGTCAACCAGAGCATGAAGACCATGCTGATTATCATGCCCATCTTCTCTCTGTGGATCGGCTTCTCCATGCCTGCATCCATGTGTATCTACTGGATTGCCCAGGCTGTATTCAGCACGTTGTTTGACGGCCTGCTGACCATCCATTACAAAAAGGTCTACGATGCAGAGGATGAAATCAAGCGGGAAAAGGCTGCGGAAGAGGCTGCCATTGAAGCGGAGAAGGAAGCGCGCCGCGCAGAGCGCCGTGCTGCCAATCCCGACGGCATTGCCAATCCCAATACCAGCCGCAGAAAGGTAAAGAAGCAGCTCAAGGCTGCCGAAAATACCGAATTTGCCGGTCTGGGCAAGCTCACCGAGGAGCAGAAGGAGGATATCCGCCAGAAGGCTCTGGAGAAGGAGCTGGCAAAGGGCGGGCTGTCCGGCGATCCCAACCGTCCCTATAGCCGTGGTCGCGCCTATGATCCCAACCGCTATGGGAAGAACCAGCAGGCAACGGTAGAAAAAGCTGCCGAGGAGCCCCAGGAGGATTCCCAGCAGAGCACCGATTCTACCGATTCCCAGTGATTGCCTGCGGGCAGTCCCACATAAAGGAGCGCATATCTATGTTCAAATCGATTGAAGCTACCGGCAAGACCCTGGATCTGGCCATTCAGGCAGGCCTTACAAAGCTCCAGATGGACCGGGACAGCGTCTCTGTAGAAGTATTGGAGCAGCCTCGTTCCGGCTTCTTTGGCATCGGCGCTACCCCTGCAAAGGTAAAGCTCACCTATGAAGTACCGGACCCTGTTCCGGAGAAAAAGCCGGAGCCTGTTCCGACACCCAAGGCTGAGGTGAAGCCTCAGCCCAAGCCCCAGCCGAAACCCCAGCCCAAGCCCGCACCGGCTCCCAAGGCAGAAGCCCCAAAGGCAGAAGCACCCAAGCCCGCGCCGGCTCCCCATACCCCCGCACCTGAGGGCAGCGTAGAGGAGCGGATTGAGACGTTCATGAAGGGGCTTCTGGAGCACATGGGCTCCGATGCAGTTCCTGTGGCAACCAAATCCGGTGACGACACCTATGCGGTGGAGCTTCAGGGCAACTCTCTGGGCATGCTCATTGGTCGCCGGGGCGATACGCTGGATGCCATTCAGCATATCACCAACTATGCGGTAAACCATGGTCAGGGTAAGCGGGTCCGCATTAACGTGGACGCTGAAAATTATCGGAAAAAGCGGGAGGAATCCCTGATCCGGCTGGCAAACAAGGTGGCAGGCAAGGTGGTCCGTTCCCGTCGGAACATCACCCTGGAGCCCATGAATGCCTACGAGCGCCATGTGATCCATGCAGCGCTGCAGGATTACCCGGACGTTACCACCTACTCCACCGGCACCGAGCCTGGACGGAGAATTGTGGTCGCTTACAGCAAATACCGCAGCGTTCCCACCAGCGAGGAATAAAACAACCAAAGTACCGCGCAGTTCATTTTCGGACTGCGCGGTATTTTTATGTTTCGGGACACACCGGGGACACATGGCGGGATTAAGATCAGAATAGAGGAGGAGATACCATGGAGCGCTACGACGGAAAAACCAGAAAAGACGACATCAAAAAATATACCCTGATTGGCTTGGGCGTTTTGCTTGTAATTGTGGGAATTTCCCTTCTGACCGGCTTTTTGAAGCAAAAAAACACGGTGGAGCCGGACTATCAGGTGGTGGTTGCCTGCAGTGAGAGCCTGAGCCAGGACGTGGTGGAGGGACTGGAAAATGCCATTGGCGGCGTGGTTGGTGACTGCAACGGCGATGGCACGGTCAGCGTTACCGTTCAGGCTCTGCGGCTGGTGGACCTGTCCGGAAACATCGACCTGGCGAATCCCGGCGAGAATGCAGACGATGATTTCAACCGCATGGCAATTTATTTGGCGGATGGAGCCTATGATCTGTTCCTGCTCTCCGACGAGCCGTCCGGCGGCTTTTTGGGTGCGGCAACGGTTTACTGTAACGCTGGATTCTTTACCGAATTGCCGGAGGATCTTGCGGACCCCGGCTGTTCCGGCAGAGCCTCGCTGGAGGGCGCGCCGTTTTTGAGCGAAATCGGGCTGGATTCCATCCCCCTTTACGGATGTGTTTTGAGCGGCGGAAAGGCGGAGAAAACCAATCAGGCAATCGATATCCTGCGGGAGCTGAAAACTGCACATGTTACTCTGTGGTAATTACAGAATTGGTGAAAGCATAGAGAAGGAGGGCTTATAATGTCAGCTGGAATCGATTTTGATGAGATGAAACGTCAGCAAGAGCTGGTGACGCTGCGCGCCGCACAAAACCTCAGTAAAAAGCAGAATATGAATTTTGAACCCACCAAACGAAAGGCGGGGGACCTGAAGCAGGCGGTGAAGGCGGCGGCAATTTTGCTGGGCGTGGTGCTGGGCGTTATGCTGCTGCTCCGGGCTGGAATCCTGTAATAAGGGGGTACGGCAGATGAAATGCCTGGGGCAGGTTCGGAATGTGCTGCTGTGCGGTCTGGGCAGCCTGGGCGCAGGAGTTTTGCTGACGGGACTGCTGGGACTGCCGGCATATCAGATTGCGCTGTTTGTGGCAGCAGGGCTGCTCGGTAGTGGAATTGGTGCAATTACGCTGGAAAAATCCCAGAAATGGATGATTGGACTGCTGAGCGGCGGCATGGTTGTAACGGTAGTGGCGGGGATGGTGTGCCTGCGGGATAGCTTTGCGGCAATCCTGCTGACGGTGCTTTATGCCCTGACCGCCGGAGCTTCCATGCTCGGGGGCTTTGGCTACTATGGTCCCACCGGCTGGTGGTGTCTGGTGATTCTGGCGCTGGCATATCTCACCGGACAGGATAACGGAATCCTGCTGGGGGCAATGCTGCTGGCTATCGTGCTGACCCTGGACGGCTTCCGGGACAGCGCCATGCGGAAGGCACAGCTTCAGGACCGTTATGTGAAGCGACTGAACAATCCGTCGGGAATATCGGGTTACAGCGTACTGCTGCTGGGAATTATGCTACCGGTTCTATTGGGCATTGGACTGCTGGCAATGCTGCTGGGGGACCGGCTG
>CAJKNS010000247.1 GCA_905201305.1 uncultured Eubacteriales bacterium | reverse complement strand
CGTGCAACGGAGGACTTACGTCTGCCGGTGCCGTACTGATACTGTCTCTTGCTCTCGTACATTAGTCGTTACCTCCTTAAATCGCGGTCCAAGGCTCAGGCTTCTGAGCGGCATTCTTGTGCTCGGCGCCTGCGTAAACCTTCAGACGGGTCATGGAGGATCTGCCGATGGAATTCTTGGGGAGCATGCCCTTTACAGCCAGCTCCATAGCGAACTCGGGCTTCTCAGCCATGAGAGTTGCATACTTAACTTCCTTCAGGTTGCCGATCCAGCCGGTGTGGTGCTGATACAGCTTCTTCTCCAGCTTCTTGCCGGTGAGCTCAGCCTTTGCAGCGTTGACAATGATGACGAAATCGCCGCAGTCAACGTTGGGGGTAAAGGTGGGCTTGTGCTTGCCGCGGAGCAGGGTAGCAGCCTGAACAGCAACGCGACCCAGAGGCTTGCCTGCTGCGTCGATCACATACCACTTGCGCTCAACGGTCTCCTTCTTTGCAAAAGTAGTGGACATATTCTGTCTCCTCCAAATAAATGATAAAAATCTTTTGACATTATCCGCGTGTATGCTAGAATATTCTCATCAAAAGAACGCTCCGCTATTCTAGCACCCGGCGTTCCCAATGTCAACCACATTTTTAAAGTTTTTTCACGGAATCCTAAGAGAACTCGCAAAATCTCGCGTTTTCTCTTTTTTGCGCGCTCAATCTAATGCGCGATTTTTACTTTTTGGAGGCTTATATTATGCAGAGAATGGCTGGGCTACTGCGCCGGTGCGTGGAGGATTACAATATGATCGAGGATGGGGACAAGATCGCCATCGGCGTCAGCGGCGGCAAGGATTCCCTGACGCTGCTCAGGCTCATGGCGGAGCTGAAAGAATACTATCCCAAGCACTTTGAAATGGAGGCATTTACCATCGACCTGGGGCTGCCGGGCATGGATTTTTCGGGGGTAGCGGAATTCTGCCGGAGTCTCAGCGTCCCCTATACGGTGGTGAAAACGGAGATCGGACCCATCATCTTCGACTATCGACAGGAGAAAAATCCCTGCTCTATGTGTGCCAAAATGCGCCGGGGGGCACTGAATCAGATCATCCGGGAAAAGGGCATCCACAAAATCGCCCTGGGGCACCACTATGACGATGCGGTGGAAACATTCCTCATGAGTCTCCTGTTCGAAGCCAGAATCAGCTGCTTCCAGCCAGTGACCCATCTGGACCGTACCGACGTCACCCAGATTCGTCCCATGCTCTACCTGGAGGAAAAGGACATCCGAGCCTTTGCCAAAAATGAGGGGCTGCCCATTGTCCACAACGAATGTCCCGCCGACCACCATACCAAGCGGGAGGAGGTCAAGGAACTGATCCGGGACCTGTCCAAGACCTATCCGCACCTGAAATCCAATGTGTTCGGCGCCATGCAAAGGTATCCATTGGAAGCATGGGGAGTGGTTCCGCACAAGCGCGGAAAGTGAAATTCGCTTTGCGAGTGAAATTCAGCCTTTGGCTGAGTGAAGGAGTCGCTTTGCGGCGGATTGAAAAAAGCCCTGCTGAAATTACAGCAGGACTTTTTATATTTTGCGGCACCATGCAGCACGCAGAGGCAAGGGGATAAGCGGAGCGCCGAAGCCGACTTAATCGCGTCAAATGCACCGTTGCGAGGTGGTAGGCACAAAGCACGTCAGAATGGGGTCCGGATGAGGTCCGGGGATCCAAGGGGACCGCAGTCCCCTTGGCACGCCTTTCTCCTCCATCTTTCGTCGTGCAACGAAAGATGGAGCCCCCGGAGGGCGTAGGCTTTTAGAATATGTTTGATGGTTTAGACCTTTTCACAATCAACTACCAGCAGTGTTTCCTCCGCAACCCGAAACCGCACATTCACCCCCGCGAACTCCATCCCATACACCCGTTCCGGGTTCCTCTGATACGACGGTCTTGGGTCATGAGAAAGCACTCCAATCAGTGCCGCTCTGCGGTCCTCCGGCACCATTTCCAGCAGCTCCGGCGGGAACTCCACCTTCAATAAAAAGTCTCCTGTGGTGTCGGTAAAGCCGCCGGTGGCGTCCTTTTGACAGTCGGCATAGGGGATGTAGGGCTTGATGTCCAGAATCGGGGTGCCGTCCATCAAATCCGCACCTGCCACCGTGAGCACGGGACCCTCCGGCGTGTTGGGCTCCACCTTTAAGAGCTTTACGCAGCTGAGCCCGATGGCGTTGGGACGAAACGGGGACCGGGTGGCGAAGACTCCCATTCTGGTGTTGCCGCCCAAGCGAGGAGGACGCACGGTGGGGGACCAGCTGTCCCTTACCGCCTTGGAAAACTGCCAGATGAGCCAGATGTGGGAAAAATCCTCCAGCCCCCGCACCGCTTCCGGCACCCGATAGTCCGGCGTAAAGACGATGTTTGCGGTCAGCTCCTCCACCAGTCCGCTTTGACGGGGAATGCCGAACTTGGTGGGAAAATCGCTGTGGATGTTTGCAATGATGTTCATGGTAAGCTGTTCCATGGCTGCCTCCGATTTGTTGCTGCTTTTATTGTAGCATAGAATCCCCCGGGTGAAAAGGGCAAGTTTTGGTTGCAATTTGGGTATGGGATCGGTATAATGTCATTATAAAAATCATATTTGCAGGACAGGAGAATGCACCATGCACTATGTACTCAGCTGCTGCTCCACGGCGGATCTTTCCAAGGAGCATTTTCAGAATCGGGATATTCATTATATTTGCTTTCATTATGAAATGGACGGGGTCCAGTACGCCGACGATTTAGGGGAGAGCATGCCATTTGACCAGTTTTACAAGGCAATGGCTGCCGGCGCCGACACCAAGACCTCTCAGGTGAATGTGGACGAATTTGTTGCCTATTTCACGGGCTTTTTGGAGAAGGGACTGGACATTTTCCATGTGTGCCTGTCCTCGGGCATTTCCGGCGTCTATAACTCCGCCAATGCCGCCAAGGAGCTGCTGGAGGTACAGTATCCGGATCGGAAGATTCTGGTGCTGGATTCTCTGGGGGCATCCTCGGGCTATGGACTGTTTATGGATAAGCTGGCGGACCTCCGGGATGCGGGACTGAGCATCGACGAGCTCTATGCCTGGGCGGAGACCCACCGGCTCCAGCTGCACCATTGGTTCTTCTCCACGGACCTGACGTTCTACGTCAAGGGCGGCCGCATCTCCAAGGTGGCCGGTGTGTTCGGCGGCCTGCTGGACATCTGCCCGCTGCTGAACATGGACGATCAGGGTCATCTGATCCCTCGCGCCAAGATTCGCTCCAAGAAAAAGGTCATTCAGGAAATGCTGACCCGCATGGAGCAGTACGCCGATAACGGGCTGGACTATGACGGCAAGTGCTTTATCTGCCACAGCCAGTGCCCGGAGGACGCCCGGCTGGTGATCGAAGCCGTGGAGGAGCGCTTCCCGAAGCTGAAGGGGAAAATACGCCTGTGCGACATCGGCACCATCATCGGC
>CAJKNS010000246.1 GCA_905201305.1 uncultured Eubacteriales bacterium | reverse complement strand
GCGTTATTTTTTCTTGAAATACACAAAGTATTCCTGCGAAAAACTGCCTTTTTCCAGCGCAAAACCTCTGGCTGAATCCTCACCGCCAATTTATGCGGTGTTGCCCTAAGGCAGTTGGCATTTGCGGAGTATCCGGAACGATCCGGGTACTCCGTTTTTCCTTCGGCATTCCGGGGTTGACAGCCTTTCCTCCTACTGATACACTAAGCGTAGCCTTATCTTACATATGACATAAAGGAGAATGGAGATGCATTATAACGTCTATCAGCTGCTGATGCTGTTTCTGGCCTATTCCTTCCTGGGATGGTGTGTGGAGGTCAGCTTTGTGGCAGTGACCACGGGACGGGTGGTCAACCGTGGATTTTTGAACGGTCCGGTTTGCCCGATTTATGGCGTGGGAATGCTGGGCGCTCTTTTGCTGTTGGAGCCGGTTTCCGACAATCTGGTTTTGCTGTTCTTCCTGGGAATGCTGCTGTGCACACTGGTGGAGCTGATTGGCGGCTGGATTTTGGAGCGGGCGTTCCATACCCGCTGGTGGGATTATACCGACAAGCCCTTTAATCTGGGGGGCTATGTCTGCCTGGGTTTCTCCATTATGTGGGGTTTTGCAGTGACCTTTGCGGTACGGCTGATTCATCCGCTGGTATTTTCGCTGGTCTGCTGGCTGCCGCATCTGGTGGGCTGGATCCTGATTGGGGTGCTCTACGCCCTGTTCCTGATTGACTTTGTGCTGACGCTGATTACTGTGATCGGACTGAGAAAACAGCTGGGCGAGCTGGAACGGGTCGGTCAGGCGCTGCATACCGTGGGCGATACGATTTCTGACCGGTTGGGCAACTCGGCACTGGCGGCAGATGCAAAGCTGGAAAGCGCCAAGCTTGTCGGACAGGAGCGGGTTGCCGAGGGCAAGGAGAAGCTGGAAACAGCGATGGAGAACAGTCAGAAGAAGCTGGAGCTTGCCAGGGAAAACAGTCAGAAAAAGCTGTCCGAGGGCAAGGAAAAGCTGGAAGCAGCAATGGAAAACAGTCAGAAGAAACTGGCGGAGAGCAAGGAAAAGCTGGGCGGCAAAATCTCCGAATCCCTTCAGGAGCTTCAGCAGAAGAAGCAGCGCCTGGAGACGCGGCAAAAGGAACTGGCATCGTCGCTGGGCGAGGGGGCGCGCTTTGGTACTCGCCGTCTGACCGGCGCATTCCCGGGACTGCGGGAGGAAATCCACCGCCGCTTGGAGGAAAGCAAAAAGAATACGGATGCGTAATGACAGAACCGCATCGATTGCTGCTGCCCGGGCAGTTCATATAACTGCAATAATTTTGGCGTATTTTCACGAAACCTTCACGGAAAGCAACACGGTTTTGCTGTTTTGGTTCAATTTGTGCAATTGCGTGTAGAAAATTTTCTTTCTGAAAAGCAATTCTTCTGCAAGTTGTCGAATGGCGGAAGGTATCATTTTTTGCTATAATACCAAAGTAAAACCATGCGCAAAGCGCAAAAATTGTAATGGAGGAAACGCAAAATGACAAAACGTGTGTTGACTGCACTGCTGAGTGCTGCAATGCTGCTGGGTCTGCTGGCAGGCTGCGGCGGAAGCTCTGCGAACAGCAGCGCTGCAGAGACTGCTGCGGCTCCTACCGAGGAGTCCAAGGCGGAGGCACGGGCACAGGACATCGGTTCCACCCTGGACCTCTCCAGCCCCAAGGAGGATTCTTCCGAGGAGGAAGATCCTGCTGACGCAAACGATCCCAGCCTGCACCTGTATTCCTATGACAGCAACTATGGTGTTGGCGCAAAGACCACCGGTCTGCCCCTGACCACCGACGGCGACACCTTCTCCCTGTGGCTGTCCGTTCCCGGCAATGTGGGCACCCTGTTCTCCAACGGCATGGCGGACCATCCTGTCTTCCAGAAGGCAGAGGAGTTCACCGGCGTGCACATTGAATTCCTGGAGCAGTCCGCTGAGACCAATGCCGAGAAGTTCAATCTGATGCTGGCTGGCGGCGATTATCCTGATCTGGTCAACGGCATGGACTACACCGGCGGCAACGATCTGGCAGTTGAGTCCGATTTCGCCATCAACCTGGCAGACGACATTGCCGAGTATGCGCCCAACTACCAGAATATCATCAATTCCGATCCCAGTATCATCAAGACCATCACCACCGACGAGGGCAACATTGTCGCGTTCTATACCTTCAACTCCGAGAAGCAGGGTACCACCGAGGGCGCATGGATCCGCGGCGACTGGCTGGAGGATCTGGGTCTGGAGAACCCCAAGACCTACGATGAGTGGGAAAATGTTCTGACTGCATTTAAGAACGAGAAGGGCGCTGAGGAGCCTCTGATGATGCCCTCTGACATGGTTCCTTCCGGCAACTTCCTGGCCTCCGGCTTTGGCATCACCGCTACCTTCCAGTCCATGATGGGCTCCGCTTATCCCTACTATGTAGAGGACGGCGAGGTGAAGTACGGTCCTCTGGAGGAGGGCTATAAGGAGTATGTAGAGCTGATCCGTGATTGGATGGATAAGGGCCTGATCTCCACCACCTTCATTCAGGACAACGCCAACCCCATGGGCGACGTTTACAGCACCAACGTTTCCACCGGCCGTACCGGTATCTTCTTCAACGGTGTGGGCATGATTGGCATGTTCCAGTCCACCCTGACCGATGCAGATCCCAACGGTCAGTTGATCGCCTGCTACGACGCTCGTAAGAACGAGGATGATGTGCTCCACAACGCCAACGAGGACAGCATCGTGGGCAAGATGGGTATCACCATCACCACCGCCTGCGGGAACCCCGAGCTGGCAATGAAGTGGTGCGACTTCTGGTACACTGAGGACGGCGTGCTCCTTGCCAACTACGGCGTCGAGGGGCAGAGCTTTGAGTTCGACGAGAACGGTCAGCCCTACATCACCGAGCTGGTTACCAACAACCCCGACGGTCTGAGCCTGATGGATACCCAGTTCATGTATTCCACCGACTCCGTAAACCGGATCAACGACATCACCAAGACCCGCAGCACCTACACTGAGGCTGGTCTGGAAGCCCGCGACATCTGGGATTACAACCGTGACGACGCCAACACCTATCCTTCCGCTGCCGCTCTGACGGCTGACGAGGCAGACGAGCACTCTTCCGTCTACTCCGATATCAACACCTATCTCCAGGAGCAGATTGCCCAGTTCATCACTGGCGCAAAGAGCATGGACGAGTGGGATTCCTTCGTTGAGAAGCTGAAGGATATGGGCATTGAGGATTGCATCCAGCTCAAGCAGGATGCCTATGACCGTTATCTGGCTCGTTAATTGACAGATTCGAGAAGTTTATCATGACAGGGAGCCTGCTGCAATCATCGGCAGCAGGCTCCTTTTCTGCACAAAAATAAAGCCTTCCATCC
This sequence comes from uncultured Eubacteriales bacterium, assembly GCA_905201305.1. Taxonomy (GTDB): domain Bacteria; phylum Bacillota; class Clostridia; order Oscillospirales; family Oscillospiraceae; genus HGM13006. The sequence goes on along the minus strand of CAJKNS010000246.1, from coordinate 81 downwards.
GGACAAGGAGCGCCGGATGGAAGGCCAGGGCAATACCGCATAATTCGGCAAGGAGATTTGGCGAGGAATTTTGCATCACAA
>CAJKNS010000245.1 GCA_905201305.1 uncultured Eubacteriales bacterium | reverse complement strand
TTCCGCCGTTGCCATCCATTTGCAGCGAGGCGTGATCTATGGTATAATCGCCTTGTCCGCCCAGATAGAACCCGTTGAAGTTCTCCTCCCGGCTGACAATGGAGATGTCCTCTGCCTTATGGTCGTCATAGCTGCCGCCCTGAACTGCCGCCTTTACGGACATTTCCGGCACATAGGCGCCGTCCATTACGCAGATGCCTGCCCGGAAGGGATACGTTCCCAAGGGAATGCGCTCTGTCACAGTCAGGACAATGTCCCCTTCATAGACACCGGGAACCATTTCACAGCTCTCTCCGCCCACCGTCATGGTCACGAGCTTTCCCTCCGGCGCAGTGATCTTTGCGCCGGACTTTAGCGTCAAACCTCTCAGGCTAGTTGTCTCCGAGAGCTCCCAGAGCCCATCCAGGACTTTGTATTCGTTCATAGGGTCCTCCGTTTCTTATACGCCGCGCTGGGTATACCGGTCATAGGCATCCTGCTTGGTCTCCAGGCAGGTAGCAATGTCCATGCCCTCGATGTTCTCCTTGAACTCGTCGAATGCCGCCTGATCCAGCGTGATCTCTCCGCAGATCCAGCGGAGGGTCTGCTCCCGGACATAGGTTTCAATGTCGGAGTAGGTAGCGGCAAACTCTGTGGACTCTGCTTCGGTCATGGTTGCAGTGGAAGGATAGTTCCAGTCGTTTCCGTCCTGCTTGCCCCAGACATCATACAGGGTCTGATATGCCTCGCCCTGGAGCTCCAGCTCGATGTTCGGGTTGGAATTCCATACGAAATAGTTGATGGACAGGGAGGCAAGGGCTTCTACCGGCTCTCTGCCATCGGGGTTCTGGGTCACCAGATCGGTAAACTCCGGCTCGCCCTGGGCATCCAGCGTATAAGCCTCGCCCTCAAAGCCATAGCAGGCATGGAAGCTGGCGTCCTCGGTGTACATCCAGTCAACGAGCTTTGCACCCAGCTCCGGATCGGAGCACTGGCTGCTCATGACCAAAGAAATGCTGTTGACGGTGCTGGGGGTACCAATGTGGACGGTATCGCCGGCGTCCTTCACCGGGTTCACCGCAGCGCCCAGATTCAGGTCGGCATAGCCGGTGAGCAGGCTGTTGTAAGCACGGTTGCTGCAGAAGAACAGTCCCACCTGACCGCTGGCATACAGATCGGTATCTGCATTCATTACGTCAGTGCCGGAAACAAAGTCCTGATAAATCAATCCCTCGGAATACCACTTTGCCATCATGGACACATAGTCATAATAGCCGTCCTGCACGGGACCGAACTTCACCTCACCGTCCTCCACATAGAAGGGCACAGAGGTGCCGTTGGAATAGCCTGCCACATCGTAGCCGCCGATAAACGCATTGTTCATGGGCACGCCCACATTGGGCAGCCACATGGTAGCGCCGTATTCGTCCTTCATTGCCTTGAGTGCCTCATAGTACTCGTCATAGGTCTCCGGCAGCTCCAGCCCCAGCGCCTCCAGCCAGTCCAAGCGGATGACCGCGCCGTAGCCGGTGTTGACATTGCTGTCGTCTGCGGTATCCTGATAGAAGCTGGTAAAGCCGGGAATTGCGCCGCTGTCAGTGGTAACAGCCAGCATACGGTCTTCCGTGGCGTGCATGGCTGCGCTGTAGTGGGGCATATACTCGTCGATCAGCTCGGAGACATCCATAATGATCTCCTGCTCAATGGCACTTTCATAGCCTGCGCTGAAATAGTTGCCAAACTTCTCAATAAAGTCGGGATAGTCGCCGCTGGCAACCATAATGCTGAAGTTGTCCGCAGCCACATTGGCGGCAGGACCAACAAATTCAAAGGTCACATTGGTCTGCTCCAGCATATAGGCATTGAAGCTGACACTGTCAGGACGAACGCCCTTGCTGTCTGCCGGAGGCATGGGAATCCAATATGTCATGGTGGTTTCGCTGTCGGTCAGGGGCAGCTCCACAGGCTCCAGTTCTGCCTCAGGCTCTGCTGCCGAAGTCTCCTCCTGAACAGACGCCGCCGTCTCCTCCGGCGCAGCAGCAGTGGGTGCGTCAGTCTGCTCAACCTTTTCTGTCTCTGCCGCAGCAGAAACGGATGCGCTGCTGTTTGTCCCGCCGCCGCAGGCTGCCAAGCACAGAACCATTGCAGTAAGCAGCAGGAGCGCTAACATTCTTTTTTTCATGATATTTCTCCTTTCACGGTTGATCCGTTTTTTCGACCATAAAATGACCTGAACCTATTATTTCACAATTCTGTTTCCCGCGCTATAGACAAAACCCAATCATGCATGCTATTTTTTCCGCAGCAGTTTGCCGCAGAAAGGACGGATTTCCTGCCATGGATGTACAAGAACTTTGGGCTCGCCTGAAAAACGATGCCGAAACCCTGCATGCCGCGCAGCTGACGCTGCAAAATGAAAACACAAAATTGCAAAATGAGAACAGGCTGCTGAAGGAGCGCTTTCAGCGCATACTGCTGCAGCAGTCCCTGATTTCCCTGCTTCAGGAGGGTCACTCCGGTACGAATCTGTCAGAGCTGTGCCGCCGGCTGGGAATTGACAGTCCAGAGGGCAGCTTTGTGCTCATCGAGTTTTCCAATGACAGCGCCCTGTGCCGCAGTAACTGGCTGCCCAAGGAGCCCTTTTCCGACCCGGAGATGCATGATCTGCTCCAGATCGCCCAGGACGCCATGGCGCACATTGCCCCGGTAATTGTCGCACCCTACGGTGACCGGCTGCTGTGTCTTCTGAGTCTGCCCGCTGCGTGGGAGCCTGGTCAGCTCCGTCAGCAAATTACCGCGCAGGTGGAGGCGCTGAATCGTCAGCTAACTCGTTTCCCGCTGTACACTGCTGTCAGCTCCATGGTTCAGGGAATCCGGAATCTGCCTGCCGCATTCTCTGCTGTGAAGCAGCTCACGGACTATAAGGTCATTATGGAGGAACACGCTCCCAACATTCTGTTCGCAGACAGTCTCTCCCCCAGTCAGTGGGGGGCGCCGGACAATCTGGTAACACCGGAGCAGCGGCATTTCGTATTCTATATCCGAATCGGGGACTTTGCCCATGCCCGTCAGGCTGCGCTGGAATTCTGCCGGCAAAAGCTGCTGAGCAGCCCCACAGTCCAGGCGCTTCCTTTGACCATGGCGGCGCTCAAGGACACGTTTATCCACACCCTCGGCAGTTCCTGCACGGACCTCAATCTCTTTGACGCCTACATTCAGGTAGGCGCAGTTCAGCGAATTGCAGGCGCGCAGACGGCACAGGAGCTGGAGGACGCGCTGGATCAGGTGCTCGAAGAACTGGGCGAAATCTTTGACGAAAAGGGTCACTCCGATTCTCTGCCTCAGCGCATTAAGTCGTATATCGACGAGAACTATCAGGATCCGGAAACCAACGTCAATGCCGTGGCGGACTTCTTTGGCATCAGCGCCACCTATGCCACCAAGGTTTTCCGCGGCGCCTACCACAGCGGCGTGCTGGACTATATCCACCAGCGGCGGCTCTTTACCGCC
>CAJKNS010000244.1 GCA_905201305.1 uncultured Eubacteriales bacterium | reverse complement strand
CTCAGATTATGAGCACCACATTATCAGATGCCGGTGAGAAGTATAATGCATTTATCGGCGCTGTTCAGAGTTGCTATGATGTAGTGAATAAGAATCGGAGTGAATTGGCACCTCAGACTGCCGAGGCTGCTTCCGCAGAGGAGGAGACTCCCAAGGCTGACTCCATCGAGTGCGATCCTCTGACCATCGACTTCTCCACCGTTTATAACGAGACTGAGACCGGCGGTCAGATCATTAAGCATTTTGAAGAGTACATCAGCAACCTGACCGGCGGCGCCATCACCATGAACATCTTCTGGGGCGGCACCCTGTTCTCCGACGCTGAGGCGCTGGACGGCGTTAACTCCGGTGCTGTCAACATGACCGCTCTGGGTCATATGCCTCACCTGGCTACCCTGAACTACCTGGCATTCCCCGGCTTCGCTCCCGGCGGCACCCAGGCTGCTCTGGATTACTTCGACACCCTGATGTTCAAGGATCCCGATACCTCCGCTCTGATTCAGCAGGAGGCTGCTGACAACGGCATCATCTACCTGAACGTTCTGGCAGGCGGCGCAAACGCTTTCTGCACCACCTATGAGTTCACCGATCTGGATTCCATGATCTCCGGCTCCAAGTCCTTCGGCAACATGGATGCAGCTATCTTCGAGAAGCTGGGCTTCCAGGTTACCTCCGTTGGTCCTGGCGACTGCTACGACGCTCTGCAGCGTGGTCTGATCGACTCCACTCAGATGGGTCTGGCTCCCATGGTGTCCATGGGCTGGGAAGAGGTTGCTGATTACTGGGCTCTGGACGGAACCTACACTGCCGGCAACATGTTCACTGCAAACCTCGAGTGGTGGAACGGTCTGACCGATGCACAGCGTCAGGCAATCCAGCAGGCTTGCGATGAGGTGGAGGAGTACTCCGCCGGCATCTATGATGACTCCATCGCTTCCGACTGCGCTACCATCGAGGAGAAGACCGGTCACAAGATGGTCGAGTTCTCCGATGCTGACGTAGAGCGCGTCTGGGCTGCTACCTTCGACGCTAAGGCTGATTCCGCTATGGAGACTGCTAAGGCCAACGGCAAGGAAGAGGGCATGACCAAGATCCTGGAGAAGGCTGCTGAGATCACCGGCTACACCTGGAATCACTAATTTGATTGCTCGCTCATGAGAAAGGCGCCTGTCACAGATGTGGCAGGCGCCTTTTGAGGCTATTGAAGATTTTTGTGTACTCGTCGGTTGAGAAGAACGGAAAGAATCATGCTCATAGCCTCTGCGATCACTGTAGCGGTCCAAACAAGGGAAAGCTGACCGGTAAGACTCATGAGCCATGCAATGGGTACAATGAAGAACAGCTGCCGTCCCAGGTTGATGAGCAGGGTATAGCGGCTGTAGCCCAGCGCCTGGAACGAGGAGGAGAGAATCAGCGTCACAGTGCCAAAGGGAAGGCTCAGACAGGTGATGCGAAGGGCGGTGACGCCGATGGAAAGCATGGTGTCGGATGCGCTGAACAGCCGAAGCAGCTGCGCGGGAATTTGGGTAAAGACCAGCACCAGAATCACCATCAGCACCAGCGCGGCTTTCAGCGCCAGGGAAACGGTCTTCCGTACCCGATCCATTTGCCCGGCGCCATAGTTATAGGAGATCATGGGAATGGTGCCGTTGTTAAGACCGTAGATGGGCATAAACGCAAAGCTCTGGAGCTTGAGCCAAATGCCGAATACGGCGGTTGCGGTGGTGGAAAATGCCAAGAGAATCTGGTTCAGGCAAAAGCTCATGGCAGAGGACAGTCCCACGGTAATCATGGAGGGAATTGCCACGGAGAAAATCTCCTTTAGGATTTCCAGAGAGGGAACCATAGAGCGGAAGTGAAGCCGAATGTTCTTTTCTTTGATGGTCAGCAGTACCAATGCCACTAGTGCGGCAAAAATCTGCCCCAGTACCGTGGCAACCGCAGCGCCGGTAACCCCCATTTTCGGAAAGGGACCGATGCCAAAAATCAGCAGGGGATCAAAGATGATGTTGAAGATGGCACCGGACGCTTGGGAGATCATAGAATGGACGGTGTTGCCGGTAGCCACCAGCAGCTTTTCAAAGTTCTGCCCGAAAAACGCGCCCACGCAGACCAGGCAGATGACGGAGAGATACTGTACGCCGTCCTCCACAATTTCCGTTACGTCCGTCTGCATGGTGTAGTAAGCCCGGACGCCGAATACGCCCACCAGCATAAACAGAATGGTGTAGCAGAAGCTCAGCACCACTGCCACATTGGCGATCCGCAGCGCCTTGTCCTTCTGTCCCTGACCGGTATATCGGGGCACCAGGGCATTGACGGCAACGCCGGTGCCAACGCCGATGGCGGTGATGATCTGCTGCAGGGGGAACGCAATGGAAACTGCCGTCAGGGCGTTTTCACTGATCTGCGCCACAAATATGGAGTCCACCATGTTGTAAAGCGCCTGAATGAAAAATGAGATCATCATGGGGATGCTCATGGAAATCAGCAAGCGTCCAATGGGCATGGTGCCCAGCTTGTTTTGCTCTGTGCTCAAATTATCATGCCTCCGTTGAGAAAATTAGAATCGCTGCAATATCATAGCACATTTTGTCGGGAAATAGCAAAGAAAATATGCAGGGGACAGCGGAGCTGAGCGTTTAGAAAAAGTTCACAAGAAATAAATTTTGAAATTGTGCAAAATGACACTTGTGGAATGGAGGCCATTGGGCTATTATATAGGCGTTAGCACTCCTAGATGGTGAGTGCTAAACCGCAAAACAGTAGAACCTTTGACAGGCGCTCCTGCGCCGTCAGATTATTTTAAGGAGGAACCTCAAATGAAACTTGTACCCCTCTCTGACAGAGTCATTGTGAAGATGACCGAGGTGGAGGAAACCACCGCTTCCGGCATCATTCTGGCGTCCAGCGCCAAGGAAAAGCCCACCGTGGCTGAGGTCATTGCAGTTGGTCCCGGCGGCGTGGTGGATGGTCATGAGGTTAAGATGACCGTATCCGTTGGTCAGAAGGTAATCTTCGCCAAGTACACCGGCACGGAAGTCAAGCTGGGCAAAGAAGAATATACCATCGTTCGTCAGGGCGATATTCTTGCAGTAGTGGAATAACTAGGAGGTAATGGATCATGGCTAAGCAGATTATTTTTGGCGAGGATGCTCGCAAAAAGCTCCAGGCTGGTATTGACCAGCTGGCAAATACCGTTAAGGTTACGCTGGGCCCCAAGGGCCGCAATGTAGTGCTGGATAAGAAGTATGGCAATCCCCTCATCACCAACGATGGCGTCACCATCGCAAAGGATGTTGAGCTGGAGGATGCATTTGAGAACATGGGCGCAAGCCTGGTTCGCGAGGTTGCCACCAAGACCAACGATGTAGCAGGCGACGGCACCACCACCGCTACCGTTCTGGCACAGGCAATTGTCAATGAGGGCATTAAGAACGTCACTGCCGGCGCAAACCCCATGGTCATGCGCAAGGGCATCAACAAGGCTGTGGCAG
>CAJKNS010000243.1 GCA_905201305.1 uncultured Eubacteriales bacterium | reverse complement strand
CAGGTCCACCAGGTCCCTCAGGACCGCCGCCGGGACCACCAGGTCCGCCAGGACCGCCGGGACCGCCAGGACCACCGCCGGGTCCGCCCTTCGTCTGGAGATAGTTCTCCATACCGGGATTGCCGGCGTCGCAGCCAATGCCCATATCCGGGCAAACCTGCTCATGGAGGAACAGCCAGCAGCCATCCTCAAAGATGAAGTCGGCGCCGTAACGCTCCCACAGGCCGCTGCAGCGGCGCTTGCCATTATTACTCACCGAGCTGGAAATCAGTCCGGGGGTCAGGAAGAAGGCGCGGGCAGTTTTGCCGTCGTCGGCAACTTCCACAATATCGGTTGCCAGGGTATGCAGAGACAGCTCCATCAACGGACGAATGTCAAAGCCGCCGATATCCGGCATTGCTTCATAGTTTGCCTGAAAGCGTTCTGTTGCCTTTACGTCATAGAGTGTAACCGACCCGTTCCAAACAGATTTTGTTCCACGCATCCGCCCAAATGCATGTGCCCAGCTAATATCTTCACTGCGGGACCAAATCTGGCTCCACTCCTCGGTGGCATTGGCACGCGCATGGAGATAGGTATGGGTTGCGTGAACAAACTCCGCCTCCTGGGTTGCAGCGCAGTTCCAGATTCTCTGGCTCAGACTCAAATCTCTGTTCATACGCCTTTGCCTCCTTTCAGCATGGGATGACCCTCGGGACCATAGCTGTCCTCCAAAGTCAGGGTATCATAGGGTTCGGGCATGGGCGGATAGTTATCAGCCCAGTTATAGGTGTTGTCATGGACGTTCATGGGGATGGTGGGGTTGCCGAACTCCACTGCCAGCGCATCGTCCTTGGGATCGATGTAGTTATCTGCGCTGTAGCTGGTACCAGCCTGATAGTTCTGATCGTTTGCCACCACAATGTGGTAGAGCTTGAACTTGCCGTCCTCTTTGATGAAGTCAGCGCAAATCTTCAGATACATCCACAGACCGGAAGCAGTGCCGTCCTCCTTCAGGTCAGACTGCTGACCGATGGAATACCAAATGCCCTTTGCGCTCTGACCGTCCTTTGCAATGCGGACGATAGAGGTGGACATGGGGCACATATACATGCAGCCGGCGCCCAGAAGCGTTTCGTCCTCAGGGACGCCCTGCTTCTCGCAATAGGTCTTGAGCTGTGCCTTGCGCTTTGCCTGGAACTCATCCACATACCAGCGCTGTACTTCGCTCTTGCCATAGTAGTAGCCGTAGTTGGAGCCATAGGACGCCTTCGCGGCATGGAGGGGCTGGGATACCCACAGCTCGTCCAGCTCCTTCTGACGGAGATCGGCTGCCTGATAGTAGGACCGCAGGCTCATAAGATCACGAACCTCTTCGATGTCCGTAACCATCTGGATCATATCCGCATCGGAAAGCCGAGGCAGCGGATAGTGCTTGGGAACGTTATGCTCAAACCAAGCCGGGGCTTTTTTTGTTGTCCAATCAATCATATCGCAAAGCCTCCTTCTCAAACGCCATAGCTGAAGGTCTCAGCAAAGGTCTTATAGGGCTCGGGAACTCTGGGGGGCTTGGCGGGACCGCGGGATGCGGAATATGTCTCATAGACAGTTTCCTTTACCGTAGGCTCCGGCAGCTTAATGTCCTTGAGCTCGCTGAATTCGGGCAGCTCAGGGAAGTTGTTCTCGGGCATACCCCAGTCCACGCCGTTGGGACAATGGACGTCTTCCACCCGCAGCACATGCCACAGCTTCATATGCCCGTCCTCCCGCACAAAGTCGGCGCAGTAGTAGCCCCAGGACCAGTTGGTCACGGGACCCTTTTCTGTGATATCGGTGATGGAGCCCTCCACCATCCAGATTGCCTTGGCGGTTTCGCCATCCTCAGCCTCCTGCATATAGAAGCTGGTCAGAGGCTCTGCCTTGAAGGGACCAACGCCGTAAAGCTCTTCGTCGGAGAGCCTGCCCAGCTGCTCCGGGAAAATCTTTTGCAGGCATTTGGACTTCTTCGCCGTGGCAGCGCATACCGCCTCGTAGTATTCCTTGACTGCCTGACGACCCACATAGTAGCCATGGTTGAAGCCCAGGGAAATGTCATCCCGGCTGCAAAACAGGCTGTCCACAATGGTATCCTCCCTGCACAGCAGGCAGGACGTTACATACTTACCCATGATGTTCTTGATCTCACGGCGGTCCTCAAACCGTTCCGTGAGCTGAAGCGTAGAAAGCATATCATTACTCCTTTCGGCTATGTTGGTTTTATTATATCGAACCATTTTGCTTTCTTCCAATACCGATTTTATATACAGGATAACCGCCGGTTATAAAGAGACAAAAGCCGGCGGGGACAAGCTGTCCTCGCCGGCTGAGTATGATTTAGAATTTAGTTGCCGTTGCCAAAGAACTCAAAGGGATTTATGGTCTGCCCCTGCTGGCTCTGGTCCTGCTGCTCCTGCTGGTCCTGCTGTTCCTCCGTCTGCTGGCTCTCTTCCGTGGTGGTGGTTGCCTGCATCTCGTCGAAGGTGATGGTAACATCCAGCTTTTCGTTGTTGCTGGTACGGTAGATGCTGACGGTTGCGGTGTCGCCGGGCTTATAGTCCTTGAGCTTCTGCTTCAGGGCTGCAACGCTGGCGGTTTCGTCGCCGTCGATGGCGCAAATCATATCGCCCTCCTGAATGCCCGCATTTTCAGCTGCGGAGCCGGAGGTGACGCCTGCAACATACACGCCGGTAGGCAGGTTATAATACTGTGCAACCGTGGTGTCCATTGCACGGACGGAAACGCCCATGGAAACTCTGCCCTTTACATAGCCGTACTGCATTAGATCGTTGACAATGCTCATTGCATCGTTAACGGGAATGCAGAAGCCGATGCCCTCAACGGATGCGGCATTGCTGTAGCCGGAGCTAGAATACTTTGCGGTGGTAATGCCTACCACATTGCCGTTCATGTCGAAAATAGGACCGCCGGAGTTGCCGGAGTTGATGGCGCAGTCGGTCTGGAACATGTTGATGGTAGTACCGGTGCTGCTCTCGGAGATCTCACGATCCAGTGCGGAAACATAACCAACCGTCAGGGTATTGGTCAACTCGCCCAGGGGGTTGCCGATGGCGCATACCTGCTGACCGACCTGAATGTTGTCGCTGTCACCTATGGATACCGTGGGGAAGTCCTCGTCGCCGTCAATCTTCAGCAGCGCCACATCGTTGACCTCATCGGCGCCGATGACTGTTGCATCGTATTCCTCGCCGGAGGTGGTCATAACGGTAAGCTTTTCTGCGCCCTCCACCACATGGTTATTGGTGAGCACATAGCCGTCCTTGGAAATAATCATGCCGCTGCCGGAGGACTGGGATTCCGTCTGCCCCCAGTAAGTGGAGGTGGTGCCCTGATTATAAACCAGAACCACGGCGTTGACGTAATTCTCATAAACGTCCTGCGGCGTCATCTTTGTGGAGGTGGAATTGGTGGTCACATCAATGGTAGTGGAGCGAACGACGGAATTGTCGGAGCTGGAAGACTCTTCCTCATCGGATTTTTCCTCCAGAACTGCGTGATTTTCGCT
>CAJKNS010000242.1 GCA_905201305.1 uncultured Eubacteriales bacterium | reverse complement strand
TGGCGGAAGGCCATGTCGTAACCCTTCCCACCGCGAAGACCATTGCCGATGGTACTGCTGTGAAGACACCGGGCGACAAGCTGCTGCCTTATGTTCAGCAGAATGTGGACGAGATCATCACCATTGAGGACGACGAGCTGGTGGACGCATTCCTGGACATGATGGAAAAGCACAAGATGATCGTGGAGAACTCCGGACTTCTGACCATTGCAGCTCTGAACCACATCGACTGCAAGGGCAAGTGCGTGGTGCCCATTCTCAGCGGCGGCAACATGGATGTAATCACCATGAGCAGTCTGGTGCAGCACGGTCTGATTCGCCGCGGTCGTGTGTTTACCTTCTCGGTACTGCTGCCGGATCAGCCCGGTGAGCTCTTAAAGGTGGCAAAGATCGTGTCCGAGCAGCAGGGCAACATCATCAAGCTGGAGCACAACCAGTTTGTGTCCATCAACCGGCAGGCAGAGGTGGAGCTGCAGGTGACCCTGGAGGCGTTTGGACATAGCCATAAAAATGCCATTATCAAAGCCATGGAGGATGCGGGTTATCGGGTTCAGCTGGTATCCACTGTCTCCACCACCGGCGTACAGATGTGAGAAAGGAAAACGAAATCTATGATTAAAGTTGCACCCTCGATTCTGTCCGCGGATTTTGTCAATCTGGAGCGGGATATTCACCACTTGAAGGAATGCGGTGCGGATTATGTCCATATCGACGTTATGGACGGTCTGTTTGTGCCCAACATTACCATTGGCATTCCGGTGGTGGCTGCCATCCGGAAGATTACCGATCTACCCTTGGATGTACATCTGATGATTGATCGTCCCATTCGCTATGTGGAGCAGTTCTGCGACGCCGGTGCGGATATCGTCACCATCCATGCGGAGGCGGACACGGTGGAAAACAATCAGGAAGCTCTGAGAATGATCCGCCGGAAGGGCGTTCGGGCGGCAGTGTCCATTAAGCCCGGAACCCCTGCCAGCGCAGTGGACCCCTATATGGATCTGATGGATATGATCCTGGTGATGACCGTGGAGCCGGGGTTTGGCGGGCAGAAGTTCATGGAGGATATGATGGGCAAGGTCCGCGCCCTCCGGAAGATCATCGACGTTCGCACTCCCGGCGTTGAGCTGGAGGTAGACGGCGGCGTAAACCTCGCCACCGGAAAGACCTGCGTAGAAGCGGGCGCCAATGTGCTGGTGGCAGGCAGCGCACTGTTCAAGGCGGAAAACACCGCAGAGTTTGTGGCAGGACTGCACAAGCTGGTGTAAGCATCAATCCTTAAGATTTTCTTAGAAATGGGAAAAATTCCTGTTTGCTCTGGTCAAATCCCGCGCTGTGTGCTATAATCACCTGAAAAGCGGATATGTGACACAGAAAGGAGCGGTTATTTATGAACCATAAACGTCTGATTCCAATTCTCGCGGCTGCGCTGACGGTCATTTTGATGGCTGGATGCGGCGTCGGCGGCGGATCTGTTCAAGATAGTACCACGCCCGAAGGACTTCAGACCTTTGGCGTTGCAGTCGATCCCTCGGCGCAGCCCTCCATGGCGCAGGAGGTAGCCCCCAATGTTACTTCCATCGGCACCACCGACGGCGAGCCGGAGCAGAACGAGCAGGGGGAAAGCGTCAGCCCCAGTCCCAGCCAGGCCACGACCACCGGCGGAGAGACAACGGCAAAGCCCTCTGCCACGGCAACACCCACGAAAAAACCCAGCAACACAACCCAACCGACTACGGCGCCCACCACATCTCCTTCCATTACCCCGCCGCAGCCTGCCACCACGGCAACCTATGACGAGGTAAAGCAGTATGTGGGCAAGCAGTTGTCTGAGCTGGTTGACGCGCTGGGCTATCCGGTTCGTTCCGACTACGATTATGTGGACGAGGATGATCCCACCCAGGGAGAGATCGGGACGTTCTATTTCAGCGGCGGCTTTACTGTTACCACCCTGCGGAACAGTGACGGCGAGGTCATCACCGGCATTACCCAGGAATGATTTCTCCATAGTATGTATCCCAAATGACTCCAAAGCGGCTTCCTGCGTTTACCGGCAGGGAGCCGTTTTATGGACTTGTGGACATTTGGGAGAAAAACCGCCCAATCATACCCCAATAAATTCTTGCCATTTGAAAGGAAAGGCGGTATACTATAAAGTAGTTAGAAAGCAAAATGGCTTTCTGAATCTGAACATAAAGGAGAATCCCACATGAAAACCTTTACAGCTCCTGAGGGCAAGCTGGTTACCGTTCTGGTAGACGGCGTGGAAGTTTCCTATGTGCCGGGGCAGGAATACCCCGACAACGCGGAATTCGTCGTAACCGAACCCATGACCGAGCAGCCCGCCAGCTTTGATAAGCGCGGCATTGAGCCTTATCGTGCTGCGATTATGGTCAATGAGAGCGGCGTTGACGAGAAGAACTCCGTCAAGGGCGCAATCATCGGCGGCACCGTTACGGGTGAGGGCATCGACGGCGCAGTAATCAACTCCACCTCCGATGACTTTTCTGCGGTTGTTTCCGTGGGCGGCACCTACAGCATCAAGAACTCCGTTCTGAACTTCAACACAAAGTCAGACGGTAAGCACGTCTGCGACTTCTCCGGCTACGGCTCCGTAATGGCTGGCTTCAAGGGTGCAAAGCTCACCGTTGAAAACACCCAGATCAACTCCGTTGGCGTGGCAAAGCCTGCTGTGTTCTGCGACGACCGTTCCGAGTGCCTGTTCAAGGACTGCAATGTCACCGTTCGCGGCGGCACCCTCTATGACGGCTATGTAAACTCCGCCAACCAGAAGACCATGGTTGCTCCTCCGTGGGTGCTGGGTATCACCGGCAATGCCCGTGGTGTCAACCTGGAGGGTGACCGCGGTACCGCTTATATCGTAGATACCTGCTTCAAGGCAAATCAGTGGGGCGTTCTGTCCACTGATGCCGGTCAGAACATGCACCTGTATGTGGCGGACTCCGACATGATCCTCCTGGGTGAGAACCTGTCCGCTGACGACAACAAGGACCCCTACTCCAAGAAGTACGGCTCCGGCTACGGCTCCTACATCATCGGCAACGCCTATGAGGAGTTCTCCGGCGTAGACATCAAGGTCGGCACCCATGGCGCGGTTCTCCGCGGCGGCACCGGCGTTTACAAGTCCTCCAAGGGCACCATCAAGTTCGTTTCTCCCATCACCGGCGAGACGGTTTATGAGGCACCCGGCAAGGGTCGCATTACTCGCATCGACTGCGAATTCGGCGTTATGGCGCACGGCGACGGCAAGATCGTCTACACCGAGGGCACCGAGGTCAACGCAAACAATGCCGTGTTCCTGCTGAAGTCCGGCGGCGTTACCTGCGACGTGGAAGACGGCGCAAAGCTGCATTCCGGCAACGGCGTGATCCTCCAGATGATGGACGATGACGACAACCTGGTTGGCGCAAAGATGACCGATGCAGGTCCCATGTTCAACACCGAGTTTAACGAGGTTCCCGGCTGGCCCTCCGAAAACGGTCAGATTACCTCCAAGATGCCTGCTCCCAGCTTTGATCCCATGGCTGGCGGTCCTGGCGGTCCCGGTGGTCCTGGCGGTCCCGGCGGTCCTGGTGGTCCCGGCGGTCCTGGCGGTCCCGGTGGTCCTGGC
>CAJKNS010000241.1 GCA_905201305.1 uncultured Eubacteriales bacterium | reverse complement strand
AGTCGATGGCCTTGATGCCGGTCTGCAGCGGCTGCTTGACCGGCTGGCGGTCAAGGATTCCGGGCGCAGGCGACTCAATGGCACGATAGTCGGCAGCTTCGATGGGGCCTTTACCGTCGATGGGCTGGCCCAGCGCGTTGACGACACGGCCAATCATCCCCTCGCCTACCGGCACGGAAACGACTTTACCGGTGCGCTTGATGGTACTGCCCTCTTTGATGCCTTCATCGTCACCAAGCAGGACGATGGAGACACTGTTTTCTTCCAGGTTTTGCGCCATGCCGTAGGTACCGCTCTCAAACTGGACCAGCTCACCGGCCATACAGTTGTCAAGCCCCGCGGCGCGCGCAATACCGTCGCCCACCATCGTTACCGTTCCGGTCTCAGTTTGCTCAATGGCATTCTCGTAGTACTTGATTTGGGAACGGATGATGCGGGAAATCTGTTCGGGTTTCAGTTGCACTGTTTGGTTCACCACACAATCTATAGAATGGGTGCGAATTTACTTAAAGGACGGCACTGTCGATTTCTGTACGCAGGCGCTCCAGATGGCGCTGCACGGTGCCGTCCAGGCGTGTGCCGTCCATGTCAAGCCGCAGACCGCCTAAAACGGCGGGGTCCACAGTCTCGGTCAGGACGATGTTTTTGCCTGTCATTTTCTGCAATTTTGCCAGCAGCTTTTCGCGGCTGGGCGCGGTCAGCGCAATGGCCGATACCGCCGTGACCTCAAGGATATTGTGGTCAACATTGTAGCGGTCCTGATACGCGCGCAGACAGCCCGGCAGTTCACCCAGCAGATCCTCCTCGCACAGCAGCTTGAGGAAGCTGACGAGGTAGGGGTGGGCTCCCTCGAACGCCTTGTCCAGCAGGGCGCAGCGCTCCTTTTTGGGTACGCTGGGCGTCGAGAGCAGACGCAGGTACTGCGGCTCGGCTTCGATGCTGTTTACCGCGGTGCGCAGCTGCTGCAAAAGCTCGTCGGTCAGATTTTCCTCTGCCGCCAGCTCATACAGGCTGCCGCCGTAGCGCTTTGCCTTTTCCAGCACGATAATCTTCTTTCCAGTGAGCTCCGCCAGCTTGACCGCCGCAACCGTGCCGCCTGCGCCTGCACCAATCACCACGCAATCCGCCTCCAGCTGGGTAGGCGCATGAGGCACCACCTGCTCCGGCTTTCCGGTGTCGATGGCGCTGACATTGCATACCTCAACGCATTTCCCGCACTCCACGCACTTTTCCGGATCGATCTGATACTGGGTGCCCACATAGTCGATGGCATGGGTCGGACATTCCAACGCACAATAGTGACAGCCCAAACAGAAGGGTTTGATTTTATAAGCCATAGCTCATCCATCCTTTCTTTCATATAGTATCTATTTTACCGCATATTTTGCATTCTTACCAATGCTGTTTTTTCACTTTGGCATATCAATTATGTTATATACCAGGGTTATTGGGGAAAAGTTTGTCCGATTCCGGAAAAAAACACCTCCATATCCCCAAAAACATCCCGCCATGCAATTACTGTCCCTTTTCGCCCGGTCCGCCGCCCGATATAATGGAGCTGACCAATTCATTAGAAAAGGAGCGTCAAGTCATGAAAAAGAAATTGTTATCCCTTGCACTGGTACTTGGACTGCTGACCGCGATTCTGTCCGGCTGCGGCAATCCGTCCACTGCGGCGTCCAGCGCGGCACCGGAACAAGCATCCGAAGCAGCCACCCCCGCGGCACCGGAGGAAACACCGGCTGCTCCCGCTGCGAAGCCGGAAGCCTCAGTCAGCGCCCAGGAGGAAGCGGCTCCTGCACCCGAGCACCAGTACCGTTTCCCCGGCAGCGATACCGCCAAGCTGGACTACAGCAATGAATACTCTCTGCCCATCAGCGAGGACGGTTTAACCCTGACCTGGATGCGTACGCAGCTGAACCTCATGGGTCCCCTGGGTGAGCTGGGACTTTCCAATCTTCAGGACCTGGATGCCATCCAGCATCTTCAGGAGATCACCGGTGTCACCATTGACTATACGGAAATTGACTTCTGGACCGCCCAGGAGAAGATGAACGTTGCCATTGCCTCCGGCGACTATGCCGCAATCATCTCCGACCTTTCTTATACCGGCGGCGCAACCGGCGCATTGGAGGACGGCGTCATTGTGGACCTTACGGACCGTCTGCCCGAATACTCCCCCAACTATCAGTATATGATTGACTCCAACCCCGAGGTGGCGTCCATCTTCCGGAACGACGGCAAGGTGCTTTGCTACCATTCTCCTTATGACAACTTCGTGCAGAATCAGGGTCTTGTGATCCGTCAGGACTGGCTGGACGAGCAGGGTTTGGAGCTGCCCACCACCTATGACCAGATGTTTGAGGTTTTAAAGGTATTCCGGGACGCCTACAACACACCCACCGCCATGTATTTTAACTCCGACTGCAAAATCAACGGTCTGACCGTTGGCTATGACGTGGCAACCTTTGCTGCCGGCGGCACCGAAACCAGCCTGCCCTATTATGTGGTAGACGGCGCCGTCCACTGCTCCCTGATTGAGGACGGCTACCGGGATTATCTGAAGGAAATGAACAAATGGTATAACGAGGGGCTGTTTGATAAGGACTTCGGTTCCATCGCCTACGATCCCATGGGCGGAGCCCTGGCAGAGCTTCAGGCAAACGGCACTGTGGGTCTTTGGTGCACCTCCGGCGAGGGCATCGGCAACATCACTCAGCCCGTCTCCTGTGTGCCCAATCTGACTCTTGAGGAGGACGGCACCGATCACATCACCTCCACCTCTCTGATTACCGACTCCTCCGACACCTATATCACCGCCTGCTGCGACGATGTGGAGACCGCCATGCAGTTCCTGGATTATCTCTACTCCGAGGATGGCATTCTGTTCTACAACTATGGCTTTGAGGGTGAGGACTACATCATTGACGAAAACGGCACGCCCCAGTTCACCGACGCAGTCATTAACAATGAGTATGGCGTAGATGTGCCCAACTATCTGCGCATCCGCCGTCCCTACACCCTCTGCTCCTCCATGATGCTGCTGTATGCCACCGCTGAGTTCAATACCGACCTCAAGAATCAGGCGTGGGAGGTTTGGACCTCCAACATGGACGGCGCTTATTGCATGCCCTCCAACGTATCCATGAACGCAGAGGAAACCCAGACCGCCTCCTACTATGTTGCCGACATCATCACCTATGCGTCCCAGATGGTGCCGCAGTTTATTGCCGGTGACGTCAGCCTGGATGAATGGGACAGCTTTGTAGAAAAGCTCAAGGATATGAACATCGAAACCTGCATCGAAGCAGAGCAGTCCGCCTATGACCGCTGCGCTGCCTGACGCCATTATCATAAAAACGAAAGGAGGATGACCATGACATACTATCTTGGCATTTTCGCAACCCCCGGCGGCGATAAGCACCACCTGTTCTCCATTGAGGGGCAGGGCGGCACCATCCGCAACAGCATGGGACCGGTCTCCCTGGAGAACTTCCAGGGCACCGACACCGGCTTCTCCGCAGACATGCCAGCCGGTCCCGGAAAGCATCACTTTGAGGCAGTGTACACTCCTGACGGCATTCAGGTTACCGGCACTGTCATCATGGAGGGGAAACCCGTTGGCACCTATATTGCCCATATGAAAAAGACGGATTC
>CAJKNS010000240.1 GCA_905201305.1 uncultured Eubacteriales bacterium | reverse complement strand
GGCTGCTGCCGCAGGACCGGGCGCACATCCCCAGGAGGAAGCGCTGATTTCCATGACCGGTGTATTTTGGGATACGGTGGTGATCTGTGCCATGACCGGAATTACGTTGGTGGCGGCAATGCTGAAGTTCCCAGCTCGGTTTGAACACGCCACAGCCGGAACCCTGTGCTTCCGGGCGTTTTCCTGCATTCCCGGGGGAGAAATAATCCTGACTGTTTCGCTCATTACCTTTGCGTTTTCCACAGTGGTGGGCTGGTGCTATTACGGTGAATGCTGTACGGCATATTTGTTCGGAGAGCAGGGCGTACTGCCCTATCGCATTGCCTATCTGTTCAGTGCATTTTTGGGGGCATTCGCAGGGCTGGAGCTGGTGTGGAGCATTGGCGGAATTTTAGCAGGGCTGATGGCTGCGCCCAATGTCATGATGCTGTTTGCTCTGCGGAAGGAAATTACGGCGCCTGCCATTTCAGAAAAGCGCCGGAGCCTGCGGGAAATTGGTTGCTTTTCAGCGCAGAATCGGTATAATAGGTATCATAAAGGAAACAGAGCTGGCAGCGCCTCAGGCGGCTGCCCAATCAGAAAGGAAGAGCCACTATGAAATTTTACCGTCTGGCGGCGTTGACCACCGCAGGCGTTTTGTGTTTTGGATTGCTGGCGGGCTGCGGCACCTCTCATATGTCCGAATCTGAGCTAGAGTCTGTAGACAGCAGCTGGCAGCAGCTATCCACTCCAACGTCTACCCCTACCCCAAAAGCCGAAACCGTTATGCCGGAGCTGGAGCAGAAGGATAAGCAGGACGGCGGCACGGATGTCACAAAGGGTTATAAAAACAGCTTTGTGGGTACCTGGGATGATGCCGACGGCTTTGATATCTATGAGTTCAAGTCCAATGAAAACCTGGTGATTACCACCGGCAAGGAGGTTGCCAACTATACCTACTGGCTGGAGGACAACGGCAAGCAGGTGCTCCTGTATATCTTTGAAAACGGTCAGGAAGAGGCGGAAACCTATAGCTTTACCCTCAGCGGCAGTAATCTGACCCTGTATGATACGGTGTCAGGCAATGCGGTGAAGCAGCTGGTCAAGCGGGTGAACATTGCGGCGCCCACTGCAACCCCAAAGCCCACTGCGGCGCCTGCCACTCAGGCGCCGGCTCCTACGGCTTCGCCTACCCAGGTGCCTTCACCCAGTCCCAGCGTGGCGCCCTCTCCCAGCCATTCTCCTACGCCCTCAATGGAGCCCAGTCCGTCTCCCTCTCCCGCTCCTGATCCGGAGCTGCCGGAGACGCTAAAAAAAGCGCTGCCCGCAGTGGAATGCGCACTGGACGTGGTGATGGACGGAACCGGCTTTGACGGGGCAGACGGCAAAGCCTTCTGGAATGTGATGGCAAGATATCTGTCCAGAACCAACGGCAGCGGCGAGGACGGCACCTTTACGGTCACCAAGGATCAGGTGCTCACTGCGGCAAAATCGGTGTTCTCCGGGCTTACAGAGCTTCCGGATGTGCCGGAGAATTCCGGCGTTGTCACGCTGGTGCCCAGTGAGGAAGATGGCAGCGAGGATCAATATCAGCTGCTCTGGGGGGCAACTGGCGGACATGACCTGGAGGTGCTGGATTACGACGGCGTCAGCGAAATGGAGGTTCAGGTAGACGGCAGCAAGACCTATCAGATTACCCTGGACGACAGCGGCGCGATTGTGTCGGTGAAAGAAGCATAAGAAACAGACAAACGGAGCGTTCCCGGTGGGGGGCGCTCCGTTTTTGCAGGCTGCATAGAAATGAAAATCAATTCTTAGATAAAATGTCAATTTACAATCTATACGCTACAATGATATTATAAAGATACAAGCGAAGTAAACAAAATTCAACAAAACGCGATAGTGAAAGGAGCGGGCGGAATGAGTAATGGAGTTGTAAACCCCGATCAGGTCAACCGGCAAAAACAGATGCTGGAGAATGCGGCGCGGATGAATCTTCAGAAGGACGGCGTCAAGCTAAATTACGAGGGACAAAAAAAGGGCTCCAAGCGACAGCTGATTACCACAATTGTGGTGGTTGCGGCGATTGCCGCGGCTCTGGTGCTCCTGTCCATACTGGGAAATTCGTAAGCGTCGGATAACGTATTAAATCTTTGTTTCAAAGTGCAACAATTTTGAAATATATATTTGTGCCAATCGCATAAAATCTATGAAAAACAGCAAAAACAAACAAAATACTTTACAAATTGAACATAATATGATATACTAACCCTGCAATCCAAGGTTCTCTATCGATCAGGTAGCTTTAGAGAACCTGCCATTCTCCAAAAAAGCCAGCGTGATCGCTGTGCCACAAAGAAGAACCGGCTGGCTACAAAACCGATTTTCGGTTCATACCCCCTCCCCAGCCGGTTCTTCACCCCCATTCGACGTACTGCTTTTGCAGTGCGTCTTTTTTGCGTCTGTGCATGATTTTTAAATGTGGGGACATACTGCCCTTGATGAAATAAAAGGAGTGTGTGCCTTGAACGAAGCAATCAATATCTGGTCTGAGATTGGAACATTGCGCCGGGTGCTGGTGCATCGTCCCGGAGAGGAGCTGCTGAACCTGATGCCGGAGCATTTGGATCGGCTGCTGTTTGACGATATTCCATATCTGCGCCTTGCCCGTCAGGAGCATGACCGGTTTGCCCAGCTGCTGACAGAGCAGGGGGTAGAGGTGGTATATCTGGAGGATCTGGTGGCGGAATCTCTGACCGAGGAATCCATTCGCCGGCAGTTTGTGGAGGAATACCTTCGGGATGCGGGCATTCGGGGAGAAAAACGAATTGCCCGAATGACGGAATATTTCCTGGGCTTCAGTACAAAAAACATGGTGCTGAAAATGATGGCGGGAGTTCGGAAGTCGGAGATTTACGGCTATGGAAAGAAGAACCTCACAGACTATCTGGAGGGGGACTATCCCTTTGTGATTGATCCCATGCCCAATCTGTATTTCACCCGGGATCCCTTTGCCTGCATCGGTTCCGGCGTATCCCTACACCGGATGTACAGTCAGACCCGAAACCGGGAAACCCTGTTTGGCGATTATATTTTCCGTTATCATCCGGTGTACAAAAGCGTACCCAAGGTCTATAGCCGCCAGATGGAGTCCAGTCTGGAGGGCGGCGATATTCTGGTGCTCAGCCGGGATACGGTGGCGGTGGGCATTTCTCAGCGCACCGAGCCCTTTGCCATTGAGATTTTGGCAAAAAATCTGCTGGAGCTGGGCTTTTCTCAGGTGCTTGCCATTGATATCCCCAAGAGCCGGAGCTTTATGCATCTGGATACGGTGTTTACCATGGTGGATCGGGACAAATTTACCGTGCATCCCAATATTCAGGGAGACATGGAGGTATTTGTGCTGGAGCAGGGCGGCGGACATCTGAGCATTCGACAGGAGCGGGCGTCGCTGGAGCATATTCTCATGGATCATCTGGGACTTCAGCGGGTGACGCTGATTCCCTGTGGCGGCGGCAGCGTCATTGATGCAGCCCGGGAGCAGTGGAACGACGGCTCCAACACCTTCACCATCGCGCCGGGCAAGGTCATTGTGTACAGCCGCAACTATGTGACCAACCAGGTGCTGGCCGACCACGGCATAGAGGTGCTCACCATTCCCAGCTCCGAGCTGTCCCGGGGCCGGG
>CAJKNS010000239.1 GCA_905201305.1 uncultured Eubacteriales bacterium | reverse complement strand
CCAGCTGCTCGGTCATATAGATAATGGCATATTCCTCCCGGGCGAGCTTATGGAGGGTGTGGCGTGCTTCCGTGGGATCTTCGGTGGGAAATACGGAAAGTCCCAGAGCGCCGAAGCCCAGAATGCTGTCCCGGTCACCCATGACTGCAATTTTATACATAAGGATCACGCAGCCTTTCCCGGATGGAATCCGTGGAGACACCGCCCAGTCTGCCGGACATAATGATCCGGGCTGCGGTAATCTCATTTTCCTTTGCGGCGGCATATGCCACCAGTACGCTGTCACCAAAGGAGACCAGACGGCTCTTCTGGAGATAGGCGCCCAGGGCATTGTCCACTGCCTTCTCAAACTCGGTTTGCGGACCACCCTTTTTCACGGTGTCACCCAATGCGGCTGCATCGGCAAGGGAGCCGGTGAACACGCCGGATAAGCTGCCGCCTGCCATGGTGCAGGAGAGAATGGACTCCGGCGAAACATTGCCGCCGGGAAGCAGTGCACCCTTCAAAAAGTCGTTGTCTTTTTTCATGCGCAGAGAACGAACCGCAGACTTAAGGTTGGCGGCGTCGATCTGGAGCTGTACATAACCCAGAAGGAAGCTGCTGCCGGAATGTTTTGCGGTTTCCAGCAACTCGGCGTAGCAGGCGCGATCCAGATAAAAGTCGCTTTTCTGGGGGTCGCCAGTGGCGGACAGAAGCGCTTCCGCAGACTCCAGTGCCCGGCGGCAGGCGTCGGACAGAGGACTGGTTTCGCCATGCTCCACGGCACGCTTTACCGTGTCCAGAGAATAGCGCCCGGCGTCGATGAGCATGCTGCCGGAATCCTTGCCGGAATGGGCACACTTGACGAGTGCTTTGAGATTGTGATAATCATATTTCATCCTGAATACATCTACAATATCAGAATTGGGAGACATGGAGGCAAGCTCGGAAAAGGTTTCCGCTCTTGCGGTGCTGAGAGACCGGGAGAGGGAATCCATATCGGCTTTCTCCAGCCCGGTATAGCCGCACTCGGAAAGCACCTTTGCGGCGTCTTCATCGGTGCGGGCTTCCAGCATCCGCTCCATGCGTTCCCGGCTGAGCATCCGGTTTTCCATGCTCCGGAGCCGGGTAGAAATATACAGGAAATCGGTATCCTTGAGCTTAGACAAGCTCCTTCCTCCTTCCTATGGTGGCCTTAGTCAAAGAGAATGCCGGCGACGTCTTTTGCAGTCTGCTCTTTCTCAAGACGAATCAGCGCTGCAAAGGTGCAGTTGACTTCTACGTTGCCGTTCTGAACGTAAAGACCGCCCTGGAAGGGACGAGACTCCTCAGACAGGGTCAACTTGCCGGTTTTGCCCTGCTGCTCCAGCAGCTCGTTGGCGGCAATGACCACGCGCTTGCCATAACGGCTGCGGTCTGTCTGAGAGAATACCAGCGCCTCGGTGCCGGTCTGGCTGGCATTCACAGCAAGCCGGGTTAAAAGCTGGGCATACTGATCCTCCGGCAGCTCCAGAAGCTTTTTATAAGCCAGAGCATATGCCTCGGTCAGCAACTCCTGCTTGGTTTTCAACTGGAGCTTTCTTGCCTCCAGCTGTGCCACGCTGCCCAGACGCTCTACCCGCTGCGCGGCGTCGGATTCGCCTTTTTTCAGCGTGTTGGCATAGTCCTGATCGGCGGCAGCCTGATAGCCGTCGTAGATTGCCTTTGCCTGAGCATTGGCACGATCCATCAGTGCCTTGACATCGGCGTCGGACTGAGCGGCAATGCGTTCGGTGATCTTTTCAATACCATTCATGCTCAAAACCTTCCTTTATCGGGATTGGATCAGAGCCAGATCAGCATCAGCATGGAAGCCAGCAGGGACAGAATGGCATAGAACTCAACGATACCGCAGAGGATCAGACCCTTGGACCAATCGTTGGGCTTCTTTGCCAGAATGTTGATGGAGCCGGCAGCAACGCGACCCTGTGCGATTGCGGAGAGCAGACCGCCCAGTGCCATGGGCATGCAGGCAACGAAGTACTGCATACCCTGAGCAACGGTGAGGTCGGTTGCGGTGCCGTTGAGCATGCCGATCTGAATCAGTGCGAAGAACCAGACAACCAGACCGTACAGACCCTGGGTGCCGGGCAGCAGCTGAAGGACCATGACCTTACCGGATTTGGAGGGGTCCTCACTCAGAAGACCGGTACCGGCTTCACCGGCAATACCGGTGCCCTTAGCGGAGCCAACGCAGGAAAGACCGACTGCAAGACCGGCGCCCAGAAGAGCAAGTGCCAATCCGCCAAAACTATCCAAGAAATTCATAACAATTTTCCTCCTTATGAAATTACATCAACATATTCAGTGTCAATTTTAACAGGTTCAAAGGGTTTGCCGCCGTCCTCATAGAATCTTCCGAAGAACTCCAGGCACTGGAGACGCATGTCGTGGACATAGCAGCCCAGCAGGTTCAGCGCCATGTTCAGGGCGTTGCCCAGCATGGAAATAATGAAAAACGTTACCACATTGCCGGTGAGGGAGCCAAGGGTATTGAACACCTGGGCAATGACCGCGCCAGCCAGCATCAGAGCCATCAGACGGGAATAGGACAGAATATCGGAAAAATATCCGGTAATGTTATTGTACAGGGAGCCGCCGATGCCCATGAGCTTTCCGCCGATTCCCTTCTTGCCATAGCCCTGGGTGAGCAACAAAAGCACGACAATGGCGATCACAAAGGGCTTTACCTTGCCGGTAAGGGCTGCACAGCCGCCCAGAATAAACACCAGGTACCATGCCCCTTCGTTGCAGAGGGCGTCCATCACCTGACCGCGGCGCACCTTGTTATAAATGCTGACTGCCATGCCGGTGAAGATCTGTACAAGACCCAGCGCCAGAGAGCCAAGCAGCACAGCCAATGCGTCATCCAGCGGAGAGAACACGCTGGGAAGATTCACGGCGGTGCCGGAAACCATTTCAGTGAGCTTGGGAATCAGGTCGCCGAAGAAGCTGCCGGTAATGGCGCCGAAGATGAACGTTGCCACGCCGCAGTATTTAAATAGGTTAAAGAACTGGGCGTTTTCTCCCCGGAGGTTCTTCTTTTTAATGATGAACCAGCAGCCCAGCATCATGAGAAGACCATAGCCCATATCTGCCATCATCATACCATAGAAGAAGATGAAGAACGGCGTCATCAGAGGATTGGGGTCAACGCTGCCATAGGCGGGCAGGGAGTACATGTTCGTTACGGTGTTGAGGGAGCTGGTGAGCTTGCCGCTTTTCAGCTTCACCGGCACCTGGGGATATTCCTCCGGATCCGGATCGGTGAGTTCATAAGCGCAGCCGAAGCTGTCAATCAGCTTTATGAACGCATCCTCCTGCTGGGCGGGTACCCAGCCCTCTAAATAGAAGGTCTGATCGGTATCCAGAAGGCGCTCTTTATTCTGCTCCTTCTGAATTTCCTGGAGCATCCGGTCGTGGCAGATTTGCAGTGCCAGCCGGCTCTCGCCCATATTGAAGATGGATTCCTTCAAGCTCTCCACCTTCTGCTCCAGCCCGGTTTTTTGGGCGGCGAGATAGGATAGCGTCTCTTTTGCGGTGCCGGTGATGCCCTTGAAGGAGGTGCTGGAGAAGCCGTAGGACTTCAGCGCATCCAACGCCGCCTCAGCCTGGGGACGGTAGCACATCAGAAGCAGATAATGTACCTCGGCATCGGTGGAGGCTTCGGCAAGCTCCGAGGCATCCGCTGCCAGGGCAAGATCCTTTCTGACCTGCTCCAGCTCCGCCGTGGCGGGCATCATGCCAAACTGGATATATACCGAC
>CAJKNS010000238.1 GCA_905201305.1 uncultured Eubacteriales bacterium | reverse complement strand
AAAAAGGTCTATGCCAAAGAGCGACGCTGTTTGAAAAATCCGGCATTCTGGGCGGTCAGGCAATTCACTCCGACTATGTATACGGCAAGTGGGGCATTCAGCGCTTTAAAAACTGGGAAATTCTCCAGTGCGAAAAGCTGGGTGTGGATATCCGCCTGAACACCGAAGCGACCCCCGAAATGATCGAATACGGCGGCTATGATGCGGTGATCGCTGCCACCGGTGCAGCACCCAAGCATCTTGACATTCCCGGCGGCAAGGAAGCCCTGCATCCCATTGAGGTCTTCGGCAAGGAAGCGGAGCTCGGCAAAAACGTGGTCATCGTCGGCGGCACCATGACTGCCTTTGAGTGCGCCATGTATCTGAGTGACACCGGACACCAGGTCACGCTGATTACCCGGTCCATCGCTGCCAGCAACTGCGGCGGACACGACGCCATGCAGACCCGCCGGTACCTCACTGAAAAGTATGCTTCCATCCACACCATCGAGCATGCCCAGATTCTCTCGGTAGACGGCGGCAAGGCGGTCTATCAGAGTAAGGACGGCACCACCGGCGAGGTTCCCTTCGATTCCGTGGTGGTCAATGCAGGCGTTCGTCCCTGCGTGGATGAGGCAGAAGCCTTCTTTGGCACCGCGCCGGAGTTCTATATTGTAGGTGACGCACAGATTACCCGCGCCCACGGGATGCAGAGCCAGCAGCTCCTCAACACCCCCGGCGAGTTCCTTAAGGGCAACATGCGCTACGCCAACTACTCGGCATTTATGGCAGCTTACAATATCTAAAACATATTACAAAAGCGCTGCGGCAGA
The DNA here is from genome assembly GCA_905201305.1 of uncultured Eubacteriales bacterium. Classification (GTDB taxonomy): domain Bacteria; phylum Bacillota; class Clostridia; order Oscillospirales; family Oscillospiraceae; genus HGM13006. The sequence goes on along the minus strand of CAJKNS010000238.1, from coordinate 2,975 downwards.
GCAAATCTGCCGCAGCGCTTCTATATCTGTTTTCTTAGAACCGATGAGGAGAAAGGGGCGTGGATTTCGTCTGCGCCTCAATGAGCTGACCGATGAGCTGATTGGACACCAGCATGCCCTGAGGCGTCAGGTGCCATCTGCCATCTCTGTAGGTCGTCAGTCCCCGTCCCCGATAGAACGCCATAACCTTTTCCAGCGGAGCAAAGGGCATCAGGAATGTGCGCTCATATTCTTCCCGCTCAATGCCGTAAACCGTGCGCATCCGGAGCATCACATATTCGCCTGCTCGCTCCTTTATGGGCACATATTCACACTCCGTGGTAATGGCATCGCCCTTATCCACCGCCTTGATATACTGGGGCAGATTGGAGGCAAAGGTATACCGGGTGCCCGCAAAATCCGACGCCGCCGAGGGACCAAAGCTCATATACTCGCCGCCCATCCAGTATTTCAGGTTATGCTGACATTCCCGTCCGGTTTTGGCGAAGTTGGAAATCTCATATTGGTGATAGCCATACGCCTCCATGGTGGAAACGCCATAGAGATACATGGACGCCTGGGCATCGTCGTTGGGCAGCGCCGCCTGATCCTGGTATTGATACAGCGGTGTTCCCTGCATCAGCGTCAGCCCATAGGCAGAAATATGATCCGGATGCAGGTCAATGATGGACCCAAGGCAGTCCGCCCACTGCTGGGGAGATTGTCCGGGCAGCCCATACATCAGGTCCAGCGACAGGTTATCAAAGCCTGCCGTTCGGGCAATTTCCACCGACTTAACCGCCTGCCGGAAGGTATGGGGTCTTCCCAGCACCTTAAGGATCTGATCGTTGTTGCTCTGCACACCGATGGAAATCCGGTTAAAGCCCGCCTGAATCAGCCGCTTGCAGCCCTTGTCCGTAATGGAGTCCGGATTTGCCTCCAGGGTAATCTCCGCAGATTTGGACACGTTAAACCGCCGGGTAATCTCCGTCAAAACCTCTTTCAGCCGCTCGGAGCCAAAATAGCTGGGGGTGCCGCCGCCGAAATAAATGGTGTCCACCTCATACTGGGGTGCCCGTGCGCCGCCCTCCCGAATATGCCGCTGAAGCGCTTTTACATATCGGTCCATCAGCTCTACGGTTTTCTGACTCTTGGGCAGGGAATAAAAATCGCAGTAGACACATTTGCTCCGGCAGAAGGGAATGTGCACATAGATGCCCAGGGACTTCTTCTGGACCGTTATTTTTTGCTTAGCCACAGCTGTCCCTCCTTATTCCGAATCCAGCTTCAGCACTGCCATAAACGCCTCCTGGGGCACCTCTACCGTACCAAAGCTGCGCATCCGCTTTTTGCCTTCCTTCTGCTTCTCCAGCAGCTTCTTCTTTCGGGTGATGTCGCCGCCGTAGCACTTGGCAAGCACATCCTTCCGCAGCGCCTTGATGGTTTCCCGTGCGATGATCTTGGAACCAATTGCCGCCTGGACCGGAATTTCAAAGAGCTGACGGGGAATATTTTCCTTGAGCTTTTCGCAAATCTTTCTGGCACGGGCATAGGCTTTATCCGCATGGAGAATAAAGGACAGGGCATCCACCACCTCGCCGTTGAGCAGAATGTCCAGCTTCACCAGATTGCTGGCGCGATAGCCGGTGACCTCATAGTCCAGGGACGCATAGCCCCGGGTTTTGGATTTCAGGCAGTCAAAGAAATCAAAGATAATTTCATTCAGGGGCATATCATAGTGCAGCTCCACCCGGCTCTGGTCCAGATAGGTCAGATCCAGATATTCGCCCCGACGCTCCTGACAAATCTCCATAATCGCGCCTACATATTCCGGCGGCGTGATGATGGACGCCCGGACAAAGGGCTCCTCCGCCGTTTCGATCTCCGTGGGATCCGGATAGTTCAGGGGATTGTCGATCATATTCACCGAGCCATCGGTTTTGGTCACCCGATAGACAACGCTGGGCGCCGTGGTAATCAGGTCCAGATTGAACTCCCGCTCCAGCCGCAGCTGAATGATCTCCATATGCAGAAGCCCCAAAAAGCCGCACCGGAAGCCAAAGCCCAGCGCCACGGAGCTTTCCGGCTCATAGGAAAGCGACGCATCATTGAGCTTGAGCTTTTCCAGCGCATCCCGCAGCTCCGGATACTTGGAGCCATCGGCAGGATAGACGCCGGAGAACACCATGGGCTGTACTTCCTTATAGCCCTGAAGGGGTTCCGCCGCCGGATTATCTGCTCCGGTGACGGTATCGCCCACCCGGGTATCGGAAACAGTCTTGATGGAAGCGGTAAAATAGCCAACCTCGCCTGCGCCCAGCGCATCCGCAGGCTCCATGCCCTTGGGATGGAGATAGCCCACCTCTACCACCTTATAGACAGCGCCGCCGGACATCATTTTCACATCCATGCCCTGAGAGATCACGCCGTCCATCACGCGGAAATAGACAATAACGCCCTTATAGCTGTCATACTGGCTGTCAAAAATCAATGCGCGCAGCGGCTTGGTCCGGTCGCCGGTGGGCGCGGGCAGATCCTTTACGATCATCTCCAGCACAGAGCGGATGTTGATGCCGTTTTTCGCGGAAATCTCCGGCGCATCCTCCGCAGGCAGTCCGATGATATCCTCAATCTCCTGCTTCACCCGCTGGGGATCCGCAGCAGGCAGGTCGATTTTGTTAATCACCGGCAGAACCTCCAGCCCTGCGTCGATGGCAAGATAGGTGTTGGCAAGGGTCTGGGCTTCTACCCCCTGAGACGCGTCCACCACCAGCACGGCACCCTCGCATGCCGCCAGCGAACGGGACACCTCATAGTTAAAGTCCACATGCCCCGGGGTGTCAATGAGGTTCAGAATATAGGTTTCCCCATCGTCCGCCGTATATTTCAGCCGGACCGCCCGCGCCTTGATGGTAATGCCCCGCTCCCGCTCCAGGTCCATGTTGTCGAGAATCTGGTCCTCCATCTCCCGGGCTTCCACCGCCTGGCACTCTTCC
>CAJKNS010000237.1 GCA_905201305.1 uncultured Eubacteriales bacterium | reverse complement strand
TTCGGGGCTATCACGACCAAAACGAAGCCATGGAGCTGCTCACCAAGGTTGGGTTGGATGAGGATCACGCCCGCCGCTGGAAGCTGCAAAGCCTGTCCACCGGCGAATTTCAGCGGGTTGCCATTGCAGCCGTGCAGCTGGGGCATCCGGAGCTTCTGGTTCTGGATGAGCCTCAAAACGGTCTGGACCCCGCTGCCGTCCATGAATTCCGCCAGCATATTCTCGCGCTTCAGCAGGAGGGCATGACCATAATCCTGTCCAGCCATATTCTTTCGGAGCTATCCCAGCTGGCAACGGACTACATTTTTATCCACCATGGCAAAATTCTCTGCATCATGAGCAAGGATGCTTTGGAGGAACAATGCGGCGACAGAAGCCTGGAGGACTTTTTTCTTTCCATGGTGGGCGGTGAGGACACATGAGGGCACTGCTTACCTATCAGCTGGCGCGGATTGTCCGGAGAAAGGACCTTTGGGGCATCCTGATTTTGGTAGTCGCAGCGCAGCTTCTGCTGGAAACACAGGGAACCCCAACGCTTTATGGACTGCCGCCCAATGCCCTGCTGTTTCGTTTCCTTCCTTCCGGCGCATCACAGGAGGATGCATTTCGCATCTTCCTGACCGGAAGCCAAATGAGCATTGGTGCAGTATTTCTTCTGCTGGGTGCTGCCATAGGCGGAACCATTCTCTGTCCGGCACTTTTGTCCCATGCCATGCTGCCCATTACCGCCGCAGGCTACCGTCCCAGGCAGCAAAGCAGGTGCTGTATGCTGCTGTGTCTGCTGTTTTGCGGACTTGCCATTCTGGCAGTATTGGCAGGCGAGTTTTTGATGCCAAATTCTATGCAGGAGCAAATGGCACGAACGCAGCCAGTGTTATTTCTAGGATTGGAGCTTTATCGTCTGCTCTGCTATCTGGGCTGTGTGGGATTGGGACTGCTGCTGTGCCGCCTGTGCTTGCGCTGTGAGGTACCGCTGGTGTTGGGTTCGCTGTTTACCACCGCTGAAACCCTGCCGGTACTGTCGCAAATTTGCGTGATTCTTCCCTCGGGCAGCATTTCTCCCCTGCTGTTTGGCGCAGCGCCTGTTCTGTCAATGGTTCGAGGGATATTGGAAAGCGCGCTGATTTTACTGCTGTGCTTTCTTCCCATTGGAAAGGAGGTTGCTTTATGAAACGATTTTCCCTGATTCTCCCGCTGTTGTTCCTCGTTCTCCTCTGCGGCTGCGGCAGCGAAAAGGACGTTCCGGAGGCAATGCCCCATCAGGACTTTGCCTCGGATTCCGCAGACACGCAAAGCAATGTATTCCGGTCATCTCCCGCGCCGATTTCCTACCCGCTGGAGGATGCGCCCACTTTGACGCTGTACTACCCGCTGTCCGCCGATTCTCTTCCTATGGGAGATCAGCAGCTGCTTTTCGCTTGGGAGGATGCCACCGGAGTCACGATCCACGCCACCGGTATTCCCGCAGATGACTACCAAATGAATCTCAACACCAATATATCCGCTGACGAAATGCCGGATTTGATGCTCAGTGTCCCGTCCTATATGATGACAGAGGACATCGATGCGCTGCTGGAGCTCAGCGATTTGATTGCGGAACATGCTCCCAATTATATTGCCGCGGTCAATGAGCTGGAGGGCGGACCGCAAGCTGCCGTTGATTCCGACGGCGATATTTTCTCCATGTGCGTCCTCATGGACCACCCCGCCATTCTCTCCGGGTTCGGCTTAGTGCTTCGTCAGGATTGGATGGAGGAATTGGGCGTTTCAGCGCCGGAAACCTATGACGATTACCATGATCTTCTCCTGTCCATCAAAAGCACCTATCATCCCGCTCAACCCCTACGTATTCCGGAAAAAGGCGTCACCGACTATAACAATCTCTGCGCGGGCTTCGGCGTCTCTCTGGGCAGCCGCAGCGCCAATCACGGGTTCTATCAGGTGGACGGAACCGTGCACTATGGTCCGCTGGAGGAGGGGTTCACCCAATATCTCACCCTGCTGCATCAGTGGTATCAGGAGGGCATTATCACCTCAAAGTTCCTGGATTTCACGGACTTTGGAAGCAACAGCTATCTCATTGAGCTGAGCACCGGCAGCTGCGGCGCATTCTTCCTGCCCATCACCGCTTATAACACGCTGGAGGGGATGTGTAGCTTTCCCATTACGCCCGGTATGGACCCGGTGCAGAATTCCGGCGATACCACCCATCTCGCGTCAGACTGCGCTACGGTAGTCTGGGGACCGGGTTATTCCGTCTCCACCACGTGTGAAACTCCAGAGCTGGCAATTATGGCGCTGGATTGGCTCTATACTCCCGAAGCCCAGGTTCTTTCCGCCTATGGAACGGAGGGCATCAGCTATGAGCGCTCAGATGGTCACCCAGCCTTTACCGCACTGGTGCAGGACGATCCCAGCACGCAGCTGCCAGACCACACCGCCATGACACTGGGCGCCTGCATTGCCCCGGAAATCGTCCCCGCGCTGTCGGGCACCGATGTATTGGACGTATGGAACCGGCAGAAGGACGCCGCCTACATGATCCCTCAGGGCGCTGAAATGACTCAGGAGGACAGCGAGGAATACACCGCATTAGCAGCGGATATCTCCACCTATATCGACTCTCTGATTCCCCAGTTTATCACTGGAGAGCGCGACCTCAGTGAAATTCCAGCCGCTCAGGAGAAAATCCGCAGCTGGAATGTAGACCGCTGCATTGAGCTGTGGCAGGAGGCGCTGGACCGCTACTACGCTTAAAAGAGCATACAAAAACCGGGCTGTCGCAAATGCGGCAGCCCGGAGCTTTTCTGTAAAATTACAGCAGACCCAGCAGGTTGAAGGTCACGATCAGACCGGAGAACACGATGGAAACCGTGGAAACCAGCTTGATGAGGATGTTCAGAGAAGGACCGGAAGTATCCTTGAAGGGATCACCAACGGTATCGCCAACGACAGCTGCCTTATGCTGCTCGCTGCCCTTGCCGCCGTGGTTGCCTCTCTCAATGTACTTCTTAGCGTTATCCCAAGCGCCGCCGGCGTTGGACATAAACACTGCCATAGCGAAGCCGGTGACGGATACGCCGCCCAGCAGGCCAACCACGCCGGTGGGTCCGAGGATCAGACCGGTTGCAATGGGAACAATGATTGCCAGCAGAGCGGGAACCACCATCTCCTTCAGAGCGCCCTTGGTGCACATGCCAACGCAAGCCTGATAGTCGGGCTTTGCCTTGTACTCCATGATGCCGGGGATCTCCTTGAACTGACGGCGAACCTCGGTAACAATGGTCTGAGCAGCAGTCTGCACAGCACCCATGGTGAAGGCAGAGAATACGAAGGTCAGCATAGCGCCGATGAACAGACCAACCAGAACGGTGGGGCTGGTCAGGGAGAAGTTCAGGACCTCGGTGGTCTTGGTCTGAACGATGCTGACGTAGGAAACCAGCAGAGCCAGAGCGGTCAGGGAAGCAGAGCCAATGGCAAAGCCCTTGCCGGTAGCAGCGGTGGTGTTGCCCAGGGAATCCAGCGCATCGGTACGGTCACGGACGAACTCGGGCAGCTCAGCCATCTCAGCGATGCCGCCGGCGTTATCTGCAACAGGACCATAAGCGTCGGTTGCCAGAGTGATGCCCAGAGTGGAGAGCATGCCAACACCGGCAATGCCGATGCCGTACAGGCCCTGATTGAAGGCTTCGGTAAAGCCGCCAGCCTCGTCCACAATGGTCAGGGAGCCGCCAGCTGCAAAGTAGGAAATCAGAACGGCAGCGCCGACAATCAGGATGGAGGAAGCGGTGGACTTCAGGCCCAGGGAGATACCGCCGATGATGATGGTGGCAGAACCGGTCTCGGAAGCAGCAGCCAGCTCCTGAGTGGGCTTGTAGG
>CAJKNS010000236.1 GCA_905201305.1 uncultured Eubacteriales bacterium | reverse complement strand
CAGGCAGCCAGCGGCGACCGGGAAAAGCGCAGGGAGCTGATTGCAGGCTACCAGAAGGAAAACGAAGACCTGGGCACTCAGCTGACGGAGAAAAATCAGCGCATCACGGAGCTCCAGACCCGAATCGACGAACAGCGGAAAAGCTTGCAGTCTTCGGGCGAAAAGCGGCTGCAAATCGAGGGCAAAAAGACCCAGACCGAGAAGGAAGCCCAGAGAAAGAACAAGGACCTCATGGACATGGAGCGGGAATGCGCCCGGCTGGAGCAGAAAAAAGCCACCACCTCCATGGAGGAAAAGCAGATTCTCGATAAGCTCTGGGACAGCTATGAGCTCACCAATACCACGGCGCAGGAGGCAAAGGTGGAGATCGAGAGCCTGTCCGCGGCGCAGAAGCGCATCGGCGAGCTGCGTCGAAAGATGAACGCACTGGGGCATCCCAACATCGGCGCCATCGAGGAATTCCAGCGGGTCAACGAGCGGTATGAATACCTTGCGGGACAGCGGGACGATGTGGAAAAGAGCCAGAAGGAGCTCCAGAAGATCGTTGGGGATATCACCGGCGAGATGACCGAAATCTTTGCGGTGGAGTTTAAAAAGATCAACGAATACTTCGGTCAGACCTTTACGGAGATGTTCGGCGGCGGCAAAGCAAGCCTTCAGCTGGAGGACGAGAACGATATTCTCTCCTGCGGCATTGAGATCAAGGTCCAGCCCCCGGGCAAGCAGGTCAAAACCATTATGCTCCTGTCCGGCGGCGAGAAGGCATTTGTCGCCATCGCTCTGTACTTTGCGATTATGAAGGTGCGTCCCACGCCCTTCTGTATGCTCGACGAGATCGACGCAGCACTGGATGACCGGAACGTTGGACGGTTTGCAGCCTATCTCCGGAATCTCAGCAGCAAGACCCAGTTTATTGTCATTACCCACCGGCGCGGCACCATGGAGGCGGCAGACGTGCTCTATGGCGTTACCATGCAGGAGCAGGGCATCTCCAAGGTGCTCTCTGTGGATTTAAATCAAGTGGTCAAGGAATTAAATATCACATAAGAAAGGAAAGCGGCACATGGGCTTTTTTGAAAAAATCAAAGCCGGGCTCACCAAAACCCGGCAGAGCCTCCAGAATACCCTGGGCGGCATTTTTGCAGGCTTCCATGGCATCGACGACGATTTTTATGACGACCTGGAGGAGAGCCTGATTCTGGCGGACCTGGGGGTAGACACCTCCGTCAAGGCGGTGGAGCAGCTCCGGGAAAGGGTCAACATGGAGCATCTCAAAAGCGCCGACGAGGTGCGGGAGGCGCTGAAGGATATCCTGGTGGAGATGCTGGACGTGGGGGATACCCAGCTGAAGATGACCACCCATCCCAGCATCATTCTGGTGATTGGCGTCAACGGCGTGGGCAAAACCACCACCATCGGCAAGCTGGCACATCAGCTGAAGAACGATGGGAAAAAGGTGCTGCTGTGCGCGGCGGATACGTTCCGGGCGGCGGCAGCGGATCAGCTGGAGATCTGGGCAGGACGCGCCGGTGTGGACATCATTCGGCAGCACGAGGGCGCAGACCCTGCGGCAGTGGTGTTCGACGCCATTTCCGCGGCAAAGGCGCGGGGCAGCGATGTGATTCTCTGTGACACCGCAGGACGGCTGCACAACAAGCAGAACCTGATGAACGAGCTGGGAAAAATCTCCCGGATCATTGATCGGGAGCTGCCGGATGCAGATAAAGAGGTGCTGCTGGTGATCGACGGCACCACCGGGCAGAACGGTCTGATGCAGGCAAAGCAGTTTCAGGAGATTGCAGGGGTTACCGGCATGGCGCTGACCAAGCTGGACGGCACCGCAAAGGGCGGCATTGTCATTGCAGTGGCGGATTCCCTGCAAATTCCCGTAAAATATATTGGCGTGGGCGAGGGCATGGAGGATTTGATGCCCTTTGAAGCCCGCGGGTTTGTGGATGCGCTGATTTAAGCGGTATAAAAGGAGTTAAGTATGACACGGAAAGACGGACGAGAGTTAGACGAAATCCGCAAGGTGGAAATGCTGACCGGCTTTACCCGGTTTGCAGAGGGCAGCTGCCTAATCTCCTGCGGGGATACCATGGTGCTCTGTAATGCCTCGGTGGAGGATCGGGTGCCGGATCATGTGAAAAAGGGCGGCTGGATCACTGCGGAGTATTCCATGCTGCCCCGCGCCAATCGGGAGCGGAGCCGGCGGGATGTTTCCAAGCTGAAGCTTAGTCCCAGAAGCGCGGAAATTCAGCGGCTCATTGGGCGCAGCCTGCGCAGTGCGGTGGACCTTTCCAAGCTGGAGGGGGCCAGCATCACCGTGGACTGCGACGTGCTGCAGGGCGACGGCGGCACCCGGACCGCTTCGGTTACCGGCGGCTTTGTGGCGCTGGTGCTGGCATTCCGGAAGCTCATTGAAAAGGGCACCATTCAGGAGATGCCTGTTTCCACCTTTGTTTCCGGAATTTCCGCCGGTGTGGTAGGCGGCGTTCCCATGCTGGACCTCCAGTATTCCGAGGATTCCAAGGCGGATGTGGACCTCAACTGCATCATGGACGGAAACGGCAACATCATTGAGCTTCAGGGCACTGGCGAGGGAAGACCCTTTACCCTGGACGAAACCCAAAAGCTGCTGGAGCTGTGCCGCAAGGGCAATGAGCTGCTCCAGGCAAAGCAGAAGGAGATTCTGGGGGAGCTGGTATGAGAGTGATCCTTGCCAGCAATAATGAAAATAAGCTCCGGGAGATGCAGGCGATTCTCAGTCCCCTGGGCTGGGAGATTTTACGGCAGAAGGATGTGGGACTCCATCTGGACCCAGACGAAAATGGCAGCACCTTTGAGGAAAACTCCAAAATCAAGGCGGTGGCTGTGATGGAGGCGTCGGGACTGCCTGCCATTGCCGATGATTCCGGCGTGGCAGTGGATGCCCTGCATGGCGATCCCGGGGTGCATTCCGCCCGGTATGGGGGCGAAGCGTGCAAAACCGACGAGGACCGGAACCGGCTGCTGCTTCAGAACATGGAAAACGTACCCGACGGAAGCCGCGGCGCGCAGTTTGTTTCTGTGATTACCATGGCGTATCCCGATGGGAAAATCGTATCTGCCCGGGGGGAGCTTCACGGAGAAATCCTCCGGCAGGCGCAGGGAAACGGCGGCTTTGGCTATGATCCCCTGTTTTATATTCCCTCTGAGGGCTGCACCATGGCGGAGCTGACGCCGGAGCGGAAAAATGAAATATCACACAGAGCAGTGGCTCTTCGAAACTTTGTAGATCGACTGAGGTGACAAAATGCTGACAAGTAAACAGCGGGCAGAGCTCCGTGCCCAGGCAAACGGGCTGGACGTAACGCTGATCGTAGGAAAAGAAGGCATCACCGACACCCTGATTGAAAGCGCCGGGATTCTGCTGGAATCCAAGGAGCTCATCAAGGGCAAGGTGCTGGAAACCGCCGGACTGACTGCCAGAGAGGCGTCGGATCAGATTGCCGCTGCCACCGGCGCTGAGGGCGTTCAGTGCGTGGGCTATAAGTTCGTGCTGTATCGGAAGTCCAAAAAGCTGGAGGCACAGCGGGCTGCTGCCAAGGCGAAGGAGCGGGCTGCCAAAAAGGTCAATCCCGTTCGCGCCGGCATTCAGCGGCGAAAGGCTGCCGCCAAAAAGGAGCGGGAGCGCAAGGACGAATATTTCCGCAAGCAGCGGGAAAAGGAGCGCAAAGAGGGAAAGCGTTAATTAAGTAATACTTCCTGACATCCATCACGGGAAAGGAGACAGATATGGCGAAAATCGGTATTTACGGCGGTACATTCAATCTGCTCGGCGTGACACTCAAAAAATTTGGTGTTGACGTCACGTTTGTTGACGGCGATGCACCGCTGGAGCAATTACAGAAGGAAATTCGTCCGAACACCAAGGCTGTTTTCGGCGAGACCATCGCCAATCCGGCACTTCATGTGCTCGACATCGAAAAGTTTGCCGCTC
>CAJKNS010000235.1 GCA_905201305.1 uncultured Eubacteriales bacterium | reverse complement strand
GATATCTTTCGTCGTGCAACGAAAGATATCGCCGCCGGAGGCACCGGAAGTTGGGTGACAAATCAAGTTAGTAAACCCGTAAAACCTCAAAAATCATCTCCCCCGGAGGGCGTAGGTTCCGCAGAGCGGTCTGTAAAAACGTAGAACTCAAAAGCCTTGCCGCCGGAGGCACCGGAAGTTGGGTGACAAATCAAGTTGGTAAACACGTTAAACTCAAAAATCATCACCCCAGAGGTCGCCCGATGAGCAGAGCGGCTTGAAAATACGTATCACTCCAAACCCTGCAAGTCATAATCCCAAAAGAACCATTTCCCTTTTGCAGCATATATTGCAATAAACAAAATCCATCCAATTTCATGAAGGATAACTTGCAGAACACACCCTCCAAAAATGAATTCACTCCAAAATAAGTTGCAAAAATACGAAAGAATTCCCGTCATATCTCGCCATATTGCATGAAAACAGAAAAACGGACGAAAAACACTTGCATTTTCGGGGCGAGTGGACTATAATAGCCGCAAGAAGCAAACGTATGTGACATTTGAATCAATATGAAGGAGCGAATTTGCATGAAACCGCTGTCCACCCTTGCAGAAGCCGTCCACGCATCCTCAACCATGGCGATTGACTCCATGTATAAGAATATGAAAGCCCAGGGCATCGATGTGGTGGGCTTCGGGGCAGGGGAGCCCGATTTTCCCACCCCCGACAACATCAAAGCGGCATGCATTCGCGCCCTGAGTGAGAACAAAACCAAATACACCGCCGCTTCCGGCATCATTGAGCTGAAACAGGCGGTTTGCCATCGGATGAAGGAGGACTGCGGCGTAGACTATACGCCGTCTCAGGTGGTCATCGCCTCCGGCGCCAAGCACATTGTCTATCTCACCGTCCGCGCGCTGGTGAATCCCGGGGACGAGGTGGTGATTCCCGCGCCCTATTGGGTCAGCTATTCCGAAATCGTAAGGATGTGCGGCGGCATTCCCGTGATCGCTCAGACCCGGGAGGAGGACGAATTCAAGCTCACCCCCCAGGAGCTGGACGAAGCCATCACCGACAACACCAAGTGCGTGCTCTTCAACTCTCCCTCCAACCCCACCGGCATGATGTACACCCGTGAGGAGCTGCGGGCGCTGGCGGATGTGTGCATTGCCCGTGACGTGTATATCATCGCCGACGAAATCTACTATAAGCTGGTCTACGACGGCAGGGAGTTCGTCTCCGTTGCCGCTCTGGGCGAGGATGTGAAGGAGCGCACCATTCTCATTAACGGTGTTTCCAAGTCCTATGCCATGACCGGCTGGCGCATTGGCTATTCCCTTGCTCCCGAGTATATCACCAAGGTCATGAGCAACTATGTCAGCCATTCCACCGCCGCACCCTCCACGCTCTCTCAGTGGGCAGCGGTGGAAGCCCTTACCGGTCCCCAGGACACCGTGGAGACCATGCGTCAGGCGTTTGAGGAGCGCAGGAATTACATGGTGGACCGGGTGAATTCCATGGAGCTGGTGAGCTGCCTGAAGCCCGAGGGCGCGTTCTATATTATGATGAATATCCGCAAGGTGTTTGGCAAAAAGTGCGGCGATGTTGTCATCGACTCCTGCGACACCTTTGCATCTCAGCTTCTGGAAAAGGGACTGGTGGCAGTGGTGCCCGGCAGCGGCTTCGATGCCCCGGATTATGTCCGCTGGAGCTATGCAACGTCTCTTGACAACATCAAGGAGGGCATGGATCGGCTGGAGAAGTTCCTTTCCACCCTCACGGACTGATTTTTGGCAATTTTACAGTGAAAATCCGCAGCTGAGACTGGAAAAACACGTTGAAATACGCTACAAAATACGCTATAATATGCACGGATTACATCCGTGCATATTTTGTTTGTAAGGCAACACCACACAAATGTGTCTGCGACCTTCAGCCAATCTTTTGCGCCGGAAGCGCGTTATTTTTTCTTGAAATACACAAAGTATTCCTGCGAAAAAATGCCTTCTTCCAACACAAAATCTTCGGCTGAATGTGCTTGCCAAATTGTGAGGTATTGCCTTAGATACTTTCCATGAAAGATTTTCGTTTTCGATACAATTTAATTTAGAAAATCCCCAGGGGCAGCATCACGGAAATCAGCAAGAGGATTCAGCGGGAGATTTTCCGACTGAAAAAGCCAATTTCCCGCAGGAATACTTTGTGTATTTCAAGGGGAATTGGGGCATTTCAGGTGGAAAAGATCCGCTTTAGCCCGTAGCTGCTTTGCGTGATGCTACCCCAATAACGAAAGGATGATTATTATCAGTACCGCAGTATATGAGAGCCCGCTTTCCTCCCGGTATGCCAGCGACGAAATGCTCTATCTGTTCTCTCAGGACAAGAAGTTCACCACCTGGCGCCGCCTTTGGATTGCGCTGGCGCGGGCGGAGATGAAGCTCGGTCTGCCCGTCACCCAGCAGCAGATCGATGAGATGGAAGCCCACAAGGACGACATCAACTATGACGTTGCCCGGGAGGAGGAAAAGCGTCTGCGTCACGACGTCATGGCGCATGTCCATGCCTTCGGTCAGCAGTGCCCCAATGCCATGCCCATTATCCATCTGGGCGCCACCAGCTGCTATGTGGGCGACAACACCGACGTGCTGCTGATGCGGGAGGGGCTGGGGCTCATCCGCAAGCGTCTGGTCAACGTCATTGCGGCGCTGGCGAAATTTGCCGCCGAATACAAGGCAATGCCCACTCTGGGCTTTACCCACTATCAGCCCGCCCAGCTCACCACCGTGGGCAAGCGCGCCACCCTCTGGCTTAACGAGCTTTTGATGGATCTGGACGAGCTGGACTACCGCATGACCACCCTGAAGCTCCGGGGTGCAAAGGGCACCACCGGCACCCAGGCGTCCTTCCTGGAGCTGTTTGACGGCGACCATGAAAAGGTCAAGCAGCTGGAGCAGATGATTGCCGAGGAGATGGGCGTCGAGGGCGTTGTACCCGTCTGCGGTCAGACCTATTCCCGGAAAATGGACACCGGCGTGATCTCTACGCTGGCAGGCATTGCGTCCTCCGCCAGCAAGTTTGCAAACGATATGCGCCTGCTTGCCCATATGAAGGAGATCGAGGAGCCCTTTGAGAAGAATCAGATCGGTTCTTCCGCTATGCCCTATAAGCGCAACCCCATGCGCTGCGAGCGGATTTGCGCGCTGGGCAGATATGTGATGGCGGACGTGATGAACCCCCAGATCACCGCTGCCACCCAGTGGTTTGAGCGGACGCTGGACGATTCCGCCAACAAGCGCCTGTCCGTACCCGAAGCATTTCTGGCAGTGGACGCGATTCTGGGCATTTATCAGAACGTAGCGTCCGGACTGGTGGTCCATCCCAAGGTCATTGAAAAGCATATTCTCGAGGAGCTGCCCTTTATGGCGTCCGAGAATATTATGATGGACGCGGTGAAGCGGGGCGGGAACCGGCAGGAGCTCCATGAGCGCATCCGGATTCATTCTCTGGAGGCTGGACGTCAGGTGAAGGATCTGGGCAAGCCAAACAACCTCATCGACCTGATCGCCGCCGATCCGCTGTTCGGCATGACCAAGGAGGAGCTCACCGCTCATCTGGAGCCTCAAAACTACATCGGGCGCTGCCCGGAGCAGGTGGACGATTTCCTCAAAACCTGCGTGAATCCTGTGCTGGAGCAGTATGGGAACCTCATTGACCAGCAGGACGTGGAGCTGAAGGTATAATCGTAGCAATTTTCCACAAACCCAACGTTGACTTTTGGTCAAAAACTGGATATAATGAATCCTAATTGTGCAAAAAGTATAGGAGGCACGGAAACAACATGAAAAAGAGTATCATTACCTATGTGGTCGTGATCGCGCTGATCGTGCTGCTGGCGTTTACCGCAGTGTTCGGTCTGGATCTGGGCTTTGCCAAGATTCCCAGCGTGGAAGACGGCGTCACATTGGGTCTGGATCTGGTGGGCGGCTCTGAGATCACCTATCAGGCAGACATT
>CAJKNS010000234.1 GCA_905201305.1 uncultured Eubacteriales bacterium | reverse complement strand
GCTGCTCCTCAGGCATATTATGTACGGCAGCTTCCTCGATGTGGGCAATGGCGTGCTCAACAGGACCGGAGAAGGTGTGCATGGGAACGGTCTTGGTGGACTTTGCAGCCTCCAGAGCAGCCTCGGCAGCCTGCATAACGCCGGTGCCCTTCAGTGCGGAGATCTCCACAACCTTGCAGCCCAGCTCACGACCAAGCTCCGACGTGTTGATGGAGTCGCCGTTCTTCTTTACCACGTCCATCATGTTGACAGCCACCACAACAGGGATACCAAGCTCGGTGAGCTGAGTGGTCAGGTAAAGGTTACGCTCCAGGTTGGTGCCATCGATGATGTTCAGGATGGCGTCGGGGCGCTGCTCGATCAGGTAGTCGCGGGCAACAACTTCCTCCATAGTGTAGGGGGACAGGGAGTAGATACCGGGAAGGTCGGCGATGGTAACGTCGCTGTGCTTCTTCAGCTTGCCTTCCTTCTTTTCAACCGTAACACCCGGCCAGTTACCAACGAACTGGTTTGCACCGGTGAGGGCGTTGAACAGGGTAGTTTTACCGCTGTTCGGGTTGCCCGCCAGGGCGATGGTTAAACTCATAATATGATTCCTCTCTTTCCAGATTCATATTGTATTGGAACTACGGCTGATTACTGCACCTCAACCATTTCCGCGTCCGCCTTCCGCAGGGAAAGCTCATAGCTGCGGACAGTGACCTCAATGGGGTCGCCCAGGGGTGCTACCTTACGGATGTAAACCTGGGTGCCTTTGGTGATGCCCATGTCCATGATCCGGCGCTTGATTGCGCCCTCGCCGTGGAGCTTTACGACAGTAACCGTCTCTCCAACCTTGGCGGTTTTCAGGGTTTTCATCAAAAATTCCTCCTTTATCTCATGCCCGGAAGATCAAACCATGATCTTCTGCGCCATTTCACTGCTGATGGCAACACGTGCTTCTTTTACCTGAACGATGAGATTTCCACCCATCATGGTAATGACCTTCACGGTGCTTCCGGGGACAAAGCCCAGATTTTCCAGATGATGCTGCACCTCGGTATTTCCACCGACTCTGCGCACCATGGCTTCCTCGCCTTCGCCGATCAATGTCAGCGGCATCATAGCATTCACCTTCCTAGTATGTCTTGCGGCGGTCCATTCTGATTACACAGTCCTAATTAGCGTTATACAACTATGCAATTAGGCTTCTATAATTAGAATGTACTAACCGAAGGGGTAAACAATGGGTTAGAATTCTCTAACCGCCCCAAATCATAC
This sequence comes from uncultured Eubacteriales bacterium, assembly GCA_905201305.1. Lineage (GTDB taxonomy): Bacteria > Bacillota > Clostridia > Oscillospirales > Oscillospiraceae > HGM13006. Next base: position 2,738 of record CAJKNS010000234.1, on the reverse strand, counting down.
GCCTTTCCCAGGCAGATGTCAATAGCCTAGGCTAACTTTTTTGTTTTTTGTTTGAAGTGTACAAATGATTAGCGGCTGCTAACAATGGAATTTGTGAGAGTTTGACAGAACTAACTACAAAAGATGACAAAAATGAAGGGGAAACTGCACGATTGTTGTGGAATTGTGATATGGTTTGGTTGAATTGGGGAGGGATTTATAGTAAAATTAGCTGGATCAGATCGAATCTTTGCGTAGCAGGTACTGCGCTTATCGTAATTTGAGAGGGGATAATCGGATGATGATTCGGGAAGCAAATCCGGAGGACAGCGCCGCCATTGCGGAAATTACTGCCGAGGGCTTGGGCTATGACTGTGCACCAGAAGTCATTGCACGAAATATAGCGGCGCTGGATCGAACCCATGCGCGGCTGTTTGTGGCAGAGGTGGACGGAGATGTCGTTGGCTTTGTGGAGCCTCAGGTGTATGAGGCGGTTTATTTTGTGCCACTTGTGAATATTCTTGGGCTTGCGGTCCGGTCATCCTGCCGCGGGCAGGGGATTGGAAAAGCGTTGATGGAAGTGGCGGAACACTGGGCAAAGGAAATCGGCGCGAGTGGGGTTCGATTGAATTCCGGAGCTGCCAGGACAAATGCCCATGGGTTTTACCGGCATATTGGATATACAACGGAAAAACAGCAGATTCGGTTTTTGAAGGAGTTTTGAGGGAGGATAAATGCAAAAAAACCACGACGATTGTCGTGGTTTTTGCCATATCTGGTCAGTTAATCGGCTGCGGGCGTCAGAACGGCAAAGGAATACTTTCCCGTGTAGCCGTTATAACGTTCAAAAACAAGGCGACCGTCTGAGAGTCCCACGGCGCTTTGATTCAAGTTATCCATGGACATGGGCTCGTCAGCGGTAGAAAGCGCTGTCCAGTTTTCTACCTGCACGTATTCCTGCGCGTCCATGCTTACGCCGTAAATTCCTCTGGATTCCCATACCAGCAGGTCATAGTCTGTCTTTGCACCGGCAATTGGAAAATTCATCACCAGCGTTTCCGAAACCTCTACCTCATAGCCGAATTTTGGTGTGACCTCCAGGGTGCCCGGCGTTACGGTGCAGAGAATATGGTAGGTTTCGGTTCCAATGGGGGCTCGGCGCTCAATGAGCATACCAACCGCTTGATTGGATAAGGTTACAAAGCGGTAGTTGTCCTTGATTTGCCCGGCAAACAGCTCGCCCGGAAGCGCGTCTTCCGTATCAAGGTCATCCATCCAGTCCTCCTCTACATCCAGAAAGCCCAGTGTTTCCGCTTTTATATTTTCGAAGTATTTAGAGGTGACAAATTCACCGGCTTTGGTGTAGACAAACAGTGCGTCATAGGCATCTCGAATGCCCAGCGTGCTTTCCCGGGCGCATTCCACTGTGAGATAAACGTAGTCATCGTCACAGGCAAAGGAACGGACGGCATAGATATCCCCCTGCTCGTTGAGGTTTAGCTGCATTTGAATGTTGCCTGTGGAATCAGTGTGGAGCAGAAAGCAGGCGTCGTTTTGCACGCCGCTGAGCCAGAGACTGCCATCGGAATCCATGCCCAAAAGCGCAGGCTCCGTATAGTCACCAATGTCTGTAATTTCTTCCATATGGACGGTATCGGAGTCGGCGGAAATGCGAAAGAGCGTTCCGGCATAGTTTTTATCATCCGGCTCTGCCATGGCGGCAATCTCGCTGCCGTTTGACACCATGGCAATATCAGCGGACCATTCGGCTTCATAAAATGCAGGGGTATAGGCGCACTCGGGCTGTACATCAGATGCGGCAGAGGTCAGGGAACCCGCTTGCTTGGCGCCGCAGCCACTGAGCAATGCAAGACAGAGCAGTGTCATGAGCATTCGTTTCATTTCCAACCCTCCATTCAGAAAATGTGTACGTAACTGCATCATACCATCTGTGTGAATATTTGTCAATTACAATGTGGATGCAGTGGCGCCCAACCGCTGGGCACCACTGCATCAGCCTATACATCATTTCAATTTGACATCAAACTGCACATTCGATATAATACATAGTATACGGATAACCACAATAATCACCAAAACAGGAGGAAACTCTATGACAAACGCATACCCCCATCTGCTTGCCCCCATTAAAATCGGCAAGTTCGTCCTGAAAAACCGCATGCAGTCCTCCAACTCGCTGCCTCATTTCTCTCAGGGACCTGAGGAATATCCGGCAGAGGGGACCATGGCGCACTTTATTGGCCGCGCCCGCACCGGCGCAGCCTTTGTGACCTTTGCGGGCGTGGAGGACACCTATCAGATGCCCCCGCTGCCCGATACTCTGGATATGTCCCATTTCCCGGAGTTTGACATGCGCAACGCCAAATGTCAGAACTACATGGTGGAGATGGTGGAAGCCATGCACTATACCGGCTCCATCGTCAGCGGCTCCCTATTTTCTGCCAACCGTACGTATCGCTATGAGAACGAAAACGGCGAAATCGAGGCAGTAGACGCCAACCCGCAGGGACCGGTCACCGACAGCTCTGGCATGAGCGGCAGCATTGGCGACGATGTTCCCACCGAAAATCTCTATAAAATTGCCAAGAGCTACGGTCAGCGAACGGCATTATATAAGCGTCTGGGCTTTGACGCGGTAACCCTGCACATGAGCTACCGGGCCCAGCTGCCCGGCCAGCTGCTCTCCCCCCTGTCCAACAAGCGCACCGACGAGTTCGGTGGCAGCTTCGAGAACCGCT
>CAJKNS010000233.1 GCA_905201305.1 uncultured Eubacteriales bacterium | reverse complement strand
GGTGGCAGCAGGAACAGTGCTGCCGGTCAATGACATATGCCATGGAATCATTCCTCCTACATTTCGCTATCGATATAACTATTCTAATACGAAATGATTCCCTCTGCAAATATCAAAAATCAATCTCCGGTGTGATTTATGGAACTGGAAAGTGATACGTTCTGGTTGCTTGTGGTTTTGCGGGGAATGTGGTAATATGAATTAAAATGAGGAAATAGCTTGAAATTTGCGGAGGAAGTGCTTATGAAATATTGGGAAGTGGCGATTATTACCATTGTGATCGGTTACGTGGGGGATGCAATTCTGGGGTATTTCCTGAATTGGTCCAATGCGGGGCTGGTCTGCGCCATCGCGGCTATGGGCGCGTTCCTGCTATGGGAGATCGACAAAAAGCGTAAATAGGAAACATTCGATAGTAAACGGGCACACATGGGGAAAATCCCACATGTGTGCCCGTTTTATATTTCCTTAATCTGCGTTGAGAATCTTCATAAACTCGTCGCCGGTGATGGTTTCCTTTTCGTAGAGGTACTGCGCCAGCTCGTCCAGCTTTTCACGGTTCTCCGACAGAATCTCAATTGCTTTGGCGTGTTGCTTCTTGACCAGCGCAACCACCTGACGGTCAATTTCCGCCTGGGTTTCCGCGGAGCAGGCAAGGGAGGTGTCGTCGCCCAGATACTGATTGGTAACTGTCTCCAGCGCCACCATGTCGAAGTCCGGACTCATGCCGTAGCGGGTAATCATTGCCCGGGCAAGCTTGGTCGCCTGCTCAATATCGTTGGAAGCGCCGGTAGTGAAGGAATCCGTGGTCAGTTCCTCGGCAGCACGTCCGCCGGTGAGGGTAGCAATCTTGTTCTCGATTTCCTTCTTGCTCATGAGATAGTGGTTGCCTTCCTCCACCTGCATGGTGTAGCCCAGTGCGCCGGAGGTGCGGGGCACAATGGTGATCTTCTGCACCGGAGCGGAATTGGTCTGCTTGGCTGCCACCAGCGCATGACCGATTTCATGGTATGCCACGATGCGCTTTTCGGCGTCGGTAAGAATGGCGTTCTTCTTCTGATAGCCTGCAATGACCACTTCGATGCTCTCCTCCAAATCCGCCTGGGTGGCAAAGCCGCGCCCATCCCGGACCGCACGGAGCGCAGCCTCGTTGACAATATTGGCAAGCTCAGCACCGGATGCGCCGGATGCCATACGTGCGATTTTGCTAAAGTCCACATCGTCGGCAATTTTGATCTTCTTGGCATGGACCCGGAGAATTTCCTCCCGACCCTTGAGATCCGGCAACTCCACCGGCACCCGGCGGTCAAAACGACCGGGACGCAACAGGGCGGGGTCCAGAGAGTCCGGACGGTTGGTGGCAGCGAGGATCACGACACCCGTGTTGCCCTCGAAGCCGTCCATTTCGGTGAGCAGCTGGTTCAGGGTCTGCTCCCGCCCGTTCGTCATTGCCGCCGTATGTCCCGCTGTTACGCTTTTGACCAATGGCGTCGATCTCGTCGATGAATACAATGCAGGGCGCCTTTTCCTTTGCCTGCTTAAAGAGGTCGCGGACCTTGGAAGCGCCCATGCCCACGAACATCTCCACAAATTCCGAGCCGGACATGGAGAAGAATGGAACGTTGGATTCGCCTGCCACTGCTTTTGCCAGCATGGTTTTACCGGTGCCGGGAGGTCCCACCAGCAGGATGCCCTTGGGCATGGAAGCGCCAATTGCCTCGTATTTGGAGGGGTCATGGAGATAGTGGACGATTTCCGCCAGATTCTCCTTTGCCTCATCCTCACCGGCAACGTCAGAGAACTTGATGCCGTCGGAGGACTTGACGTAGACCTTTGCGTTGCTCTTGCCCATGTTAAACATCATGGAATTGGAGCCGCCCATCTTCTGCATGAGCTTTTTGGACATCCACTGCCCCAGCCCGATGAAAATCACCAGAGGCAGCACCCAGGTCAGCAGCAGATTCATCAGCGGCGACATCTGCTGGACAATTTCGCTGGAAAACTGTGCGCCGGAATCGTGGAGCCGGTCCACAAGTCCGTCATCACGGATGACGCCGGTTTTATAGTAGTTATTGCCGGACTTGTCCGTAAACAGAATCTCGTTATCGGAAATTTCCACCTGACCGATTTCTTTGTTTTCCGTCATGTCCATAAAGGTGCCGTAATCGACTTCCTTCACCTGTTTTTCCGCCAGATAGGGTACCAGCAGCATGTTGATCAGCAGCATGGCAACCAGCACCAGGATATAATAGAATACCAGCGGTTTTTTCGGCTTTTTCACTTCGTTCACAGGATGACCTCCCTTTGCGGCAGCGCCGCTTTCTCTTTTCTACATTCTACAATAGAAACAGTTGAAAGTGATAACGAAATTTTGAATTTTTTAAAGTAATTTATGAACAAAAATTCCCGCCCAGGGAAACCGGAGCGGGAAGGTGGGAATTAAGGCAATACCGCATAAATCGGCAAGAAAGTCTGACGAGAAATTTTTCATCAGAAAAAGGTATAAAACCGCAGGAATACTTTGTGTATTTCAAGGTTTTTGGGCGCATTTCTGGCGGAAAAGATCCGTCAGAATCCGCAGACGCATTTGTGCGGTGGTGCCTTAACCAAAATGGCTTTCGATGATGTAATCACTGAGGGCAGCAGTCCATTCCTTGGGCTCCTCAATGCCGGTGATCCGCAGCATCATGGTGTCCAGAACGGAATAGTTGGGACGCTGATCCTCCACAATCACAGGCTCCACCACGGCTTCCTTGTGGGCTTTTTTCAAAACTTCTTTGGCAAAGGTATAGCGGCTGCACGAACCCTTGCACACCACGTGGTAGGTGCCGCACTCCTGAGAGTCCAGCATGGCGGCAATGGTACGGGCGATTTCCTTGATGCTGGTGGGGGAGGCAATCTGGTTGTTTGCCATTTTCAGCACCTCGCCCTTTTCCGCTGCGGTGAGGACCTGCTCCACCATATCTCCGCCGCCGCCATACACCCAGCAGGAGCGGATAATCAGATAGCGCCCGGCCAGTGTTTTGACAAATTCCTCGCCGGCAAGCTTGGACTTGCCATAGGTGCTGCGGGGCACGGCGGTGTCGAACTCATGATAGGGCACGGAAGCGGTGCCGTCGAAAATATCGTCGGTGGAAAGCTGCACCAGCAGTGCGCCGGTGGATTGGGCTGCCATGGCAAGGTTTCGGGCGCCGATGGTGTTGACCTTATATGCCATCTCGTGGTTTTCCTGGCAGGCGGCAATATTGGTGTAGCCCGCGCAGTTGATAATGACGTCGGGAAGCTGCCGATCTGCTAGCTTCATCACGGTGGCTTCATCGGAAACGTCGCCATCCTCCAAATCCGTTGCAAATACTTTATAGCCCCAGCCCTCGAAATAACGGGTCAGAGCAGAGCCCACGCGCCCCTTTGCGCCGGTGATCCAAATTTTTTTCATACTGGGCACCTCTTTCTGGCTACCTCCGGTGGTAGCTGCCGGATAGACTTTAGCCGAATTGACTTGATAAGATTATAGCAAACCCGGGACGGATGCACAAGAGGATTTGTGGTAAAAAATCACTGCTCCGGCGGCTATTTCACGGAGAAATCAAAGATTTCTTTTGATTTCCCGCCGAAGTTCGACAGACTTTTCCGTACGTTTGGCGTACAATATGCCTGTGGCAACACCGCACAATTGCGTCTGCGGGCTGCGTCGTCGCAAGCTTTGCATCCTTCGTTTCGCCCTTTTGAGGGCAAAAGCTCAGTCGCGCCGCTGCTCCTCCTTTCACCACCAAACCCACTTTGTTGGGCTTTGGCGGGGACCCCAAGAACTTTAAGGCAATACCGCACAAAAAAGCAAAACGAAGCCAAATTATGATATAATGAACGCATGGATAAACAGATGACGATTTCCGCATTCAGCGATGAGTTGGCGCAGGTGCGGACAAAGAAAAGAGAGTTTCTGACTCAGATCGAACGAATTGTCCCGTGGAAGGAATGGCTATCCCTGATTCGGCCGTGCTATT
>CAJKNS010000232.1 GCA_905201305.1 uncultured Eubacteriales bacterium | reverse complement strand
GGAGCCGCCGTAGGTCAAGAATGCCAGTCCCTTTCGGTCCTCACCACGGTTGGCGTGCTCCCATCCGGCGCCCTCCCGATAGAAGATTCCCGCATCCGGACCATGGAGCGCCAGCAGCTTGCTGAGCTGGGGCATGGGCTGCCCGCCAATGAGTCCGGAGCCGATGCAGATAAAATCATAGTCCTCAAAATATACCTGCTTTTCCGACAGCTTTTTCCCCTCCGCCTTATAAAGGTCCACCTGGAACCCGTAGAGCTGGAACACCTCTTCAAAGGCATGGGCAATTTTCTCGGTGTTGCCGGACATGGAGGCGTATAGAATCAGTGCTTTTTTCATGGTGCTTCTCTCCTTAGATTCCGCTTCTGCTGGTATAGCGGGTGTATGCGTCCTGAACGATGTCAACCACCTCGTCCACGCCCATGGAGACAATGGTCTCGCAGTAGGCGTCATACTCGCTCAGGGGTACGTCGCCGGTGATGAATTTCAGCGTATACTCCGACACATAGGTGTTGATGTCGGAATCCAGCGTGGCAAAGGCTTCGCTTTCCTCCGTGGTCATGGTGAGATAGTCGAGATTCACGATGGAGTACACGTCCTGGGCTGCCTCGTTGATCTTCTGATCGGCAGTCCAGACCTCCACAACGCCCTCTACGGTATCGCTGAGGGTGCCCTTTTCCGCGTCGGGATCAAAGAGCGTGCAGTAGTTGACACAATAGAGCATCTTCATGCCGTCGGTGGAATAGCCGTCGGGATTGTGGAGGATCAGGTCGGTATACTGGGGTACGCCGTTTTCGTCCACCTCATAGCTCTCTCCCTCAATGCCATAGGTGCACAGCCGGGCGCCCACATCGCTGTACCAGAAGTTGCACCACTTTGCCGCCAGCTGAGCATTGGGACCAGCCGTCACGGAGAAAATGGATTGCAGCTCGCTGGAAACCGTATGGGCAGGAATGGCTTCGTCGGCATTGCGGTGGATATTTACGATGCCCTGGAGATCATAGTCCGGGTCCGTGGTCCGTCCGGTTTCAATATAGTTATCAATGTAATCCGCCTGGGCAGGGAAAATGCCGCTGTTGCCGGTGGTGACCACGCTGGTAAAGGTGGAGAAGGGACCGTTCATCTCAAAGGATACAAAATCGCCGGAGATAATTCCCTCCTGATACCACTGATGCATGGTTTCCAGATAGTCCTTGAATTCCGGGCTGGTGGGACCAAAGGTCACGCTGCCATCGGGATTTGCACAGAACGTGTCGTTATAGCCGCCCATGGGAGAGATAAACGCAGCCGTCCAGGCAGAGGTCAGGCTGTTATAAGTGCCGGAGGAGCCCAGCGCCAGCGGCATCTGCGGCTGGAACTGATCCCGGAATGCCGCCAGAACATCGTGCCACTGGTCAACCGTCACTGGCGCATCCATCTCTGCCTTCTCCAGCCAGTCCTTTCGGATCACCCAGCCCTCATATACTCTGCCCTCATGCTCGGCAATCTTATAAAACGCGCCCAGCTCGCCATCGTCGGTGGTGATTTTCTGTGCAATGTCAGGGTTCTGCTCCAGGAAGTCCCGGTAGATGGGAGCATCGTCCAAATAATCCCGCAGATCCACTATAATGCCCTCGGAAATTGCCTTTGCCGCGCTTCCATAGTTGCCCAGGAAGTTATAAATGACATCGCAGTAATCCCCGGCGGCAATCATCAGGTTAAAGCTTTCGCCCTCGGTCATATCGGAAACCTCGGTAAAGTCCACGTGAATGCCCGTCAGCTCCTCTGCGGTCTGAATGCTTTTACATTCGCTGTAGCTGCTCAAGGGGGCATCTCCCGCAAAGTTGGTACGGGTCCACACAGTCAGCGTCTGCGGGCTCTCCACAATGGGCAGCTCCACGGAACGGTCCAGCTCCTCCAGCTTCGGCGCTGTTTCCTGAACGGAAATTTCTTCTGCGCTTTCCATCGGCGCAGGCGTTTCCTCCGTCGCAGTGGTGGGGGCTTCCACCGCCGCCGAAGAAACGCTGGATTCCGCTGCCGGTGCCGCTGCTTCTGATGCGGCAGTGGTGCCGCAGGCGGTCAGCAGGCATAGGGTCAATACTGCTGCACATAGTCGTTTCATAGTAATACTCCTTCTCATTTTATTGTTACAGGTCATATTTCTGCCCGTAAGTCTTTCAATACTTCGATTTCGCACCTTGCGAATTCGCAAGAGCATGGGTATAATGGGGATAATCAACCAAAGGAAGTGATCCCATGCCCCCTGAACATACCCTGCCGGATGCCGGCGTTCCTCGCTATTTGGATATTTTATTTGAGCGCTCTGACAAGCTGCCGGAGAGCTATTTCGTCAGCATGGAAATTGACGGCATGTATCTGGGCGAGGGCGGCTTTGTGGTGATGCTGCTGGAGCCCTCAATGGGTGCATCCGCACCGGAATATCTGGACCTTTGCCAGCGGCTGGTCCGGCAGCTGCACACCCAGCTTCGGCGGTTTGCCATCCACTATACCGATGTGCTGCACGGACGGGTGGCATGTCTCTTGGCATTCCCCCGGCTGGAAAAGCGGACTGCCGAGGCTGCCGATACGCTGACCCGGCTTCACGCCATTGCCGATCAGCTCTGCGCCGAATTTTCTCAGCAGGAGCAGACCAATTTGCTTTGGGTCATCAGCAACATGGAATTCGGCACCGGCGGAATTCGCACCGCCTACAGTGAGGTCTGCGATTTCCTCCAGTATCAGGAGTTCATGGGAACCACCCGTGGGGTTCAGGTTTTATTTGATACCGAGGGCGCCACACAGTCCCAAATGGACGAAAACCTCTTTTTAAGTGACAGCGCGGAAAAGGTTTCCCGGCTGCTCTGCACCGGCAATTGGGAGGACGCACAGGCGCAGCTTTCCATGGCAGTGGACTATTGCATCCATGCGGTTCCCTGCTTCTTTCCCATGATGCGCATGCGGCTGCTGACGCTGTTTGACCATCTGATTCTCGCCATTCTTCGGGAGAATCATGTGCTCCGGAGCTTCCTCCAGCAGCAGAATATTTTAACCGAGCTGCTCATGGCGCCGACCCAGCAGGAATTACAGGCGCAGATTGCCGCCTTTTGGACAAATCTGATTCATCACATGGAAGCCCTGGAGGCACAGCCGGGCATTCGATGGGTTTCCCTGGTGGATGAATACATCACGGAAATGAGCGTGGACCCCAACCTCAGCGTTTCCCAGATTGCCCTGCATTTTGGTCTGCCGCAGCCCACGCTGTCCGGACGGTATAAGCAGTACGCCGGAAAAAACATCACCGATCAGATTCATGCCGTTCGCATTCGCCATGCCCGGCAGCTGCTGCAATCCTCGTCAAATTCCCTTTCCGACATTGCTCAGCAGGTGGGCTATGGCAGCCTTGCCACCATGAATCGCGCCTTCCGGAAATATGAGGGGCTCTCCCCCAGTCAGCTGCGGTAGCTTTATTGTAAGATTCCGCGCAGTCCGGCGCAATTTCCAAGCTATCACCGCAGTCGCCCGATTATTTGCGCCGTTTTTGATTTTTCTTCTGAAATGATTTGACATTCTCATTGTTTCTCTGCATGCTTTTCGCCGGCAATCGTTGATTTTATGACAGGATACACGTTTTAATCGAAAATATGACGGCGTGTTTTCTCGATATTTTGCAAAAGCAGCAAATTGATTGTCCTGTCTTTCATGAAACGTCGATTTCATATGTACCATTCTCCGAAATTGTGTCAGAAAGGAGGAACCATCGTGCTTTTTGGACCCGATCTTAGCCCCGAGCGACAAAAGCTGCGGCTGATTCAGCTGATTTCGCAGGATACCCCCTCTACCCCCAACCAGGACGGTCGGCATTTTTGCGTATTGCTGCTCAAATGCCCCGAATCCGCCGAAGAACAGCAGATTCTATGGGAACAGAAGGCAGATGAAGCTCTGGCGCGTTTGCAGCTCTCCGGTATTTCCGTTTTCTACAGCGGCGAGCTGGTGGTGCTGGTGCAATCCGCTCAGGGGCAGGCTGCCATTGGACT
>CAJKNS010000231.1 GCA_905201305.1 uncultured Eubacteriales bacterium | reverse complement strand
GGCTGGGCTGCTATCATGCGGACGGAATTCGGGTAGACGGCGTCACCAGCATGCTGTATTTGAATTTTGGATTGCCGGATTGGGCGGAGAAGGCATATAATAACCAGGGCGGCGAGGAAAACACCGCTGCGGTGGAATTCCTCCGGCAGTTCAACGACGCGGTCCACACCTATGCGCCCGGCGCCATTACCGTGGCGGAGGAAAGCTCTGCCTGGCCCCATGTCACCGGGGATACGGCTTATGGCGGTCTTGGCTTTGACTATAAGTGGGATATGGGCTGGATGAACGATACCCTGGAATACTGCAAGACGGATTTCCCCTTCAGGCCCTATCACCATAATAAGTTGACATTCTCCATGGCTTACGGCTTTTCAGAGCGGTTTATTCTGCCCCTGAGCCATGACGAGGTGGTCCACGGAAAGCGCAGTCTGATGGGACGAATGCCCGGGGACTATTGGCGGCAGTTTGCAGGGCTAAGGCTCCTGGCACTGTATCAGATCACCCATCCCGGCGGAAAGCTCAGCTTTATGTCCACGGAATACGGTCCGTTTATTGAATGGCGGGAGTATGAGAGTCTGGAATGGTTCCTGCTGGACTATCCGGCGCACAGGATGCACCAGGACTATGTGAAGCGCCTCAACCGGCTCTATCAGAATACGCCAGCCTTGTGGCAGGATGACCACAGCTGGGAGGGCTTCCATTGGCTGGACGCCGACGACAGCGACCAGTGCATTCTCCTGTTCCGGCGCACCGGAAAGGAAAAAACAAAAGCGGTGACGGTGCTGCTGAATTTCCAGCCGGAGGTGTATTCCGATTTTCGCATTGGGGTACCCTATCCCGGACAGTATCGGGAGCTTTTAAGCTCTGATGCCAAGGAGTTCGGCGGCAGCGGCAAGGAAAATCCGGAGGTCCTGAAAGCGGAACCGGTGCCCTGCCACGGCGAAAAGTGGTCCGTTCGGGCAACGGTACCGCCCATTGGCGGAATTCTGCTGCAAAAGCTGCCCAGAAAGAACGCAAAACAGAAGACAACACCGCACAAATGCGTCTGCGGATTCTGACGGATCTTTTCCGCCAGAAATGCGTTTGTAAAACCTTGAAATACACAAAGTATTCCTGCGGTTTTACACCTTTTTCTGACGCAAAATCTCTCGTCAGACTCTCTTGCCGATTTGTGCGGTATTGCCAGAAATAACGTTAGGAGCGATGAAATGTTCGCGGGAAAAGAAGACTTTAAAATCGCCTACGGGGCAAAGGCGCTGGAAACCCTGGCGAAACCCATAGAAGAGTGTACCACCTTTGAGCAATATGAGGTGCTGGTGTACCTGCTCTCCAGTTCAGTGAGCAAGGTGCGCACCCAAACCTCACAGCGGCATATCCGCCTTCAGCAGAAGAAGGTCCATTATTTCTCCATGGAATTCCTCATTGGACGATTGCTGAAAAACTACCTCATCAATCTTCAGGAGGAGGATACCGTCCGGGAGGGGCTCAAGGATTTGGGCATTGATCTGGACGCACTGTGCGCCTGTGAGCAGGACCCGGGACTGGGCAACGGCGGCCTGGGACGGCTGGCAGCCTGCTTCCTGGATTCCATGGCGCATCTGGGGGTTCCCGGTGTTGGCATGGGCATTCGCTATCGGTTTGGCCTGTTTCGGCAGAAGATTGTCAACGGCTATCAGACCGAGGAGCCCGACAGCTGGCTGGAAAACGGCTATCCCTGGGAGGTCAAGCGCCCGGAGGATGCGATTCCGGTGCAGTTTGGCGGTCGGGTGGAGCAGATTCCTACGCCTGATGGAAAGCTCCACTGCGTTACCCGGGATGCCATGACCGTGCTGGCGGTGCCCTATGATGTGCCCATTGTGGGCTACGGCGGAAAAACCGTCAATATCCTGCGGCTCTGGAGTGCGGAACCCGTGGTTACCCGGTTGGATCTGGCTGCCTTTAACCACGGCGACTATTCCAGCGCCATGCGGGAGCGCAATGAGATTGAGGCAATCACCTGCATCCTCTATCCCGATGACAGCACCGAAGCAGGCAAGGCGCTGCGGCTGAAGCAGGAGTATTTCTTCGTTTCTGCCGGCGTGGTGGATATCGTCAAGAACTTTAAGAAAAACTATGGTCCGGACTGGTCCATTTTCCCGGACAAAATCAGCATTCACACCAACGACACCCATCCGGCGCTGTGCGTGCCGGAGCTGATGCGGGTGCTGCTGGATGAAGAGGGGCTGGAATGGGACGAAGCCTGGGATATTACCACCCGCACCCTGTCCTACACCAACCATACCATCATGCCCGAGGCACTGGAAAAGTGGTCCATTGAGCTGATGCGATCCCTGCTGCCCCGGGTTTATCAGATTATCGAGGAGATTGACCGCCGGTACTGCGCCGCCTTTGACCGCTCTCAGCCGGATTGGCAGGATCGGCTGCGGAATACCGCGATTCTGTGGGACGGTCAGGTGCACATGGCAAATCTGTCCATCATCGGCTCCTACAGCGTCAACGGCGTGGCGGCGCTGCACACGGAGATTCTCAAAACCTCTGTGCTTCGGGACTTCTATGCCCTGACTCCGGAGAAGTTTAACAATAAAACCAACGGCGTGTCCCATCGGCGGTTCCTGGCGGAAGCAAATCCAAGCCTGTCCCGGCTGATTACCGACGCCATCGGTCCGGAATGGCTGGACAATGCGGCACATATCCATGATTTGCTGCCCTATCGGGAGGATCCTGCGTTCCTCCAGGCGCTGCGGGAGAGCAAACGGGAAAACAAGGTGCGTCTTGGCAACTATATTGGCAAAACCATGGGCATTGCCATTGACCCGGATTCCGTATTTGACGTGCAGGTCAAGCGGATTCATGCCTATAAGCGGCAGCTGCTGGCGGCGTTTAAGGTGATGCACCTGTACAACAGCCTGAAGGAGAACCCAAACGCCGATGTGGTGCCCCATACCTTCCTGTTTGCGGGAAAGGCGGCGGCGGGTTATGCCTTTGCCAAGGAGACCATCAAGTATATCTGCTCCATTGCGGATTTGGTCAACTCCGATCCCGTGGTCAGCCAAAAGATCAAGGTGGTGTTCCTGGAGAACTTCAACGTCTCCTCGGCGCAGCTTATTTACCCGGCGGCGGATATCTCCGAGCAGATTTCCACCGCGGGAAAGGAGGCAAGCGGCACCGGCAACATGAAGTTCATGTTCAACGGTGCAGTGACGCTGGGCACCCTGGACGGAGCCAATGTGGAGATTTCTCAGCTGGTGGGACCGGAGAATATTGCAATTTTCGGTCTGAATGCAGACGAGGTGATGAACTACTATCTCCACGGCGGCTATATTGCCTATGACGCCTGCCACGGAGATAAGCGGCTGGAGAAAATCTGCGACCAGCTGGTGGGTGGCACCTTTCTGCCCATGGGCACGAATTTCTATGGCATTCATGACGCACTGCTCAAGAGCAACGACGAGTATTTTGTGCTGAAGGACTTTGATTCCTATTTCAAGACCTGGGAGCAGCTGACCCGGAAATATCAGGACACCACCGGCTGGGGCAAAATGTCGCTGACCAACATTGCGATGGCAGGAGATTTCAGCTCTGACCGCACCATTCGGCAGTATTGCGAGGACATCTGGCACGCACACTGCGATAAACTGAAATAAACGGTCCGGGAACCCGGCTCCGGCTGGGTTCCCAAAGACCTTAATACTGGCACATCTAAGAAGGAGGGTTCTCATGCGAAAGAAAAAGTGTATTGCTATGCTCCTGGCAGGCGGACAGGGCAGCCGTCTGAAGGATCTGACCAAGAAAAACGCCAAACCTGCCGTATCCTTCGGCGGAAAGTATCGCATCATTGACTTTAGCCTTTCCAACTGCGTTTCGTCCGGGATTGATACCGTGGGAGTACTGACCCAGTACAAGCCCACGGTGCTCAATGCCTACCTGGGCAACGGAGAGGCATGGGATCTGGACTGCTCCAACGGCGGCGTTCATGTGCTTCCACCCTACGAGACGGAGACAGGCGGCTCCTGGTA
>CAJKNS010000230.1 GCA_905201305.1 uncultured Eubacteriales bacterium | reverse complement strand
TGATTTTCTTATACTGACCGTAAAGATATCCGATTTCTCTGCCGCCTACGCCGATATCGCCTGCGGGAACATCTGTGTCCGCTCCGATGTGCTTTGAAAGCTCTGTCATAAAGCTCTGGCAGAAGCGCATAACCTCCATATCGGACTTGCCCTTGGGGTCAAAGTCGGAGCCACCCTTGCCGCCGCCCATGGGCAGTGTGGTGAGGGCGTTTTTGAACACCTGCTCAAAGCCCAGGAACTTGATGATGGAGAGGTTTACGTTGTCACGGAACCGCAGACCGCCCTTGTAGGGACCGATGGCGGAGTTGAACTGGACACGGTAGCCGCGATTGACCTGGACCTTGCCCTGATCGTCTACCCACGGCACGCGAAAAATGATGATCCGCTCGGGCTCCACCAGCCGACCAATGATGTTCTGCTGCTCCAGACGGGGATCGGCTTCTACCACGGGAACCAGAGTTTCCAGTACCTCGTTGACAGCCTCCAGATACTCGGTCTGCTCTGCATAGCGCGTGCAGAGTTCTTCATAAATGCCATTCAAATAAGCGTTTTTGATTGCCATAAGACTAACACCCTTTCCTATCTGAATCCGGAATCGCAAAAATGTGAAAGTCTCACTTCAAGATCCCGATTTCGTTTTCCCTATACTACTACAAACAGAAGAAAAATGCAAGAGCCAGTGCGAAAAACTTTAAATAAAGAGCGAAAATGCAAGAAATCAACGACAATTTGCAGCAATCACTGCGATATGTTTCATAAAATGACAGAATCCCAGCATAAAACCACGGAATAGAAGAAAAAGCACCGCCGTAAAAGCTACGGCGGTGCCAATATTGCGTTTTAGCGCAGGATTACGCCCAGTTTTTCTTCCAGTGCAGAAAGAATCTTCTTCACAACACCGTCGGAATCGGCGTCGGTCAGCGTGCGGTCATCGGCGCGCAGCTCCAGGGCAAACGCCAGGGATTTCTTGCCCTCGGGGATTCCCTTGCCGCGGTAGAGGTCAAAGAGCTGAACACTCCGCAGCAGCTCACCGCCGGCACCGGCAATCACAGCCTCTACCTGTGCCGCAGTGAGGTTATCGTCGCACACCAGTGCCAGATCGCGCTCCACACTGGGGAACTTAGGCAGCGGGCGATACAGCGCCTCAGGCGCCAGCAGGGTCATGAGGGTAGTGAAGTTCAGCTCAGCGCAGTAAATCTCACTGGAGATGCCATAGTTGGCAGCCACCAGGGGATGCACCTGACCGAATACGCCAACATACTGACCGTCTACATACAGATCGGCGCAGCGACCGGGATGGTAGGAGGGGTTCTCCTTCTGCGCCACCACGGTATGGGGCTTGACGTTCAGGCAGCGGAGCAGCGCCTCCACTTCGCCCTTGAGGGAGAAGAAGTCCTCATTTTCGCCATAGGAACCCAGGGTCAGGATGATGTCCTCCTTGGGCAGGTCTTCGCCCTCCACCGGCAGATAAATCTTTGCCAGCTCATAGAGCTTTGCAGCCTTATTCCGGTGGGCATTGTTCCGTGCCAGAGTTTCCAGCATGCAGGGCAGGGAGGTGGTGCGCATTACGGAGGTGTCCTCGCCCAGAGGGTTCAGAATCTTAATGGGCTTCCGCAGGGGGCTGTCCTCAGGCAGGCAAATCAGGTCGAACATAGAGGGGCTGCCAAAGGAATAGGTGAGGATCTCGCTGTAGCCCATGCCGCGGCAAATCTGACCAGTCTGGTTCTTGCACTTCTGCTCGGGGGTATAGCCGCCCTTGGCAGCGGCACCCTTGAAGGTGGTAACGGGAATGTTGTCATAGCCATACATCCGCGCCACTTCCTCGGCAACATCCGCCATGAAGTGAATATCGGTGCGCCAGGAGGGAACATGGAGCTGATCGCCCTCTACGGTGAAGCCCAGCCGCTTAAGATACATCACCATATCCTCACGGGAAAGCGCAGTGCCCAGGTGGCGGTTGATTTTTTCGGGCTCAAAGGCAACGGTAACAGGATCGGGCACATAATTCAGCACATCAATGACGCCGTCCAGTACATCACCGGCGCCCAGCTGCTCCACCAGCTCGCAGGCGCGCTGAATGGCAGGATAGGTGTCCAGTGGATTCAGTCCCTTTTCATACTTGGTGGAAGCATCGGTACGCATACCCAGTGCATTGGCAGTCTGACGGATGCAGGTGCCGTCGAAGTTAGCGCTCTCGAAGACTACAGTGGTGGTACCGTCCAGAATTTCGGAGTTCAGACCGCCCATAATGCCTGCCAGACCGATTGCCTTGTTGTTGTCAGCAATGACCAGCATCTTATTGGTCAGGGTGTGCGCCTGCTCATCCAGTGTGGTGAGCTGCTCGCCGTCCTTTGCACGGCGGACCACGATCTTGCCGCTGCTCACATAGCGATAGTCAAAGGCGTGCATGGGCTGACCGTATTCCAGCATTACATAGTTGGTGATATCCACAATATTGTTGATGGGACGAACTCCCAGCGCATGGAGCCGCTGACGGAGCCAACGGGGAGAAGGTCCGATCTTTACATTGGTGACCATCCGGGAGGTATAGCGGTTGCACAGGTCAGGGGCTTCTACCTCAACCTCCAGCTTGTCAAAGATGCTGCCGGCATCGGAACCCTTGACCTGGGGCTCATGGAGGGTGAAGGGCTTGTTAAACGTAGCGGCAGCTTCCCGGGCAATGCCGATGATGGAATAGCAGTCGGTACGGTTGTTGGTGATTTCAAATTCTACCACGGAATCGTCGGTGCCGATCAGGGTGTTGATGTCCTGACCCACATAGGCATCGGGCTCCTCAATGATGAAAATGCCGTCCTCAATGGCATAGGGAAAGTCGTTTACCGCAAGTCCCAGCTCCTTCAGGGAGCAGAGCATTCCGTTGGACTTCTCACCGCGAAGCTTGCCCTTGGTGATATGCACACCGCCGGGGAGATAGGAGTTGTGCTTGGCAACGGGAACCAGGTCACCTTTTTTTACGTTCTGAGCGCCGGTGACAATCTGAATGGGCTCGTCCTCGCCCACGTCCACCTGGCAAATCCACATATGATCGGAATTCTCATGGCGGACAATCTCCAGCACCTTGCCGACCACAACGTTTTTGATCTCAGCGGAGAGGACCTCGGTGGTTTCTACCTTAGTGCCGGACATGGTCATGGCAGCGTCAAACTCGTGATCGCTGACATCGACCTTTACATAGTCATTGAGCCATTTTCTCGAAATATTCATAACAGATCTCCACTCCTTTCCTTAGAACTGCCCCAGGAACCGCACGTCGTTCTCAAAGATCAGACGCAGGTCATTGATGGCAAAACGGTTCATGGTCATACGCTCTACGCCGCAGCCGAAGGCAAAGCCGGAATACTCCTCGGGATCGATGCCGCAGCCGGAGAGCACCTTGGGATGCACCATACCGGCGCCCAGCAGCTCAATCCAACCCTCGCCGTGGCAGGTGGGGCAGGTGTGACCGTCTACCTCGCCGGTGCCGTGGCACTTGAAGCACTGTACATCCATCTCACAGGAGGGCTCGGTGAAGGGGAAATGGTGGGGACGGAACCGGGTGACGCAATCCTCGCCATAGAGCAGCTTGCCCATCTGAATCAGGCTGCCCTTGAGGTCTGCCATGGTGATGCCCTTGTCGATGACCAGACCTTCCATCTGGTGGAACATGGGGCTATGGGTGGCGTCTACCTCGTCCTTCCGGTAAACACGACCGGGGGAGATGATGCGGATGGGGGGCTTGCGGCTTTCCATCACGCGAATCTGCATGGGAGAGGTCTGGGTCCGAAGGAGAATGGAATCGTCCTCGGTGGTGTAGAAGGTGTCCTGACGATCCCGGGCAGGATGACCGGCGGGGGTGTTGAGCTTGGTGAAGTTGTAGCTCTCCAGCTCCACCTCGGGACCCTCTACCACGTCAAAGCCCATGCCGATGAAGATTTCCTTCATTTCATCCAGCACGATGCTCATGGGATGCTTATGACCCATGGGAACGTCCTTGGCGGGCATGGTCACGTCCACTGCCTCCATCTGGAGCTTACGGTCCAGGGCAGCGGCAGCC
>CAJKNS010000229.1 GCA_905201305.1 uncultured Eubacteriales bacterium | reverse complement strand
CTGCCGTTGATGGGACAGCAGCCGGTAAAGCCACTTGCCAGATTCATGGCGCCGTAAGCCAGCAGCTCCCGATTATTGTCCAGCTTGTCGCCGTATTTCATGGCATAGCTGCCGGATGCCAAAAGGGTCTGCGCCATGACCACGGCAGCAATGCTCAGGGATTCGATGACCAGATTCCGACCATAGCTGGAAAGATACGAGAGCTTGGGCAGCATCAGTCCGGGCAGACCCGGTGCGACCTCAGAGAGCATTTTGACCCCATAGCGGTCCAGATGAAACATTCCCTGGAGCAGCGCGCCCACCACCATCATCACAACGGTCATGGGCACCTTGGGGATTCGCTTTTTGCAGAACAGGATAATCCCGAAGGTGCCAAAGCCCAGTACCGCCGAAAGGGGATGGAAGGCGGGAAGCTGACCGGCAATATGGGATAGCAGTGCAAACAGCTCGCCGGTTCCGGCGGTGCCGCCGAACAGCTTGGGAACCTGCATGAGAATAATGGTCAGCCCAACGCCGGAGATAAAGCCGCCCATCACCGGTGTGGAAATGTATTTGACAATTCGCCCCGCCTTGAGCAGAAAGAACACCAGAAACCATAGGGCGGTGAGGATGGAAACCAGCGGCACCAGCTCCATGGCGGCGTCGGATTCCGCGGCAATTCCAAACTCCGCCAGCAGACTGCCCACCATCACTGCCGGCATGGCGTCTACGCCCACCACGAACTGCGGCGAGGTGGTAAGCAGCGAGAAAAACAGAATGGGCAGCAGGGAACCGTACAGACCGTAGACGGCGGGAAGCCCCGCAATCTGCGCATAACCCATGGAAATGGGGATGGATACCAGGGCAACGATGACGCCGGACAGCAGATCGCGCCCGGGATGCTTGCTTCGAAATTGTTTCATAGAATGCTCCTCATCTGTGTTTCGGCTGCTTTGTCGAAGCAGTGATTGTAAATCCCAGCTAGGGGAACGCGACAGGGAAGGACAGAATGTATAATGACTCCATTATACCGAACTTCTGCGGCGGCTGCAACTGTTCTATGGCTGCTTTTTGGATACGGCAAAACATGTGTATAGATGTTTGCAGGAAAATGTTTTGCAGCCGCGGAAATCAATAAATGCCGGCGCAAACAGCAAAGTGCGATGGCGTTCAACCACTGGAAACCCAGAAAAGGCAATGACCCTGCGGCACATTTGCCGCAGGGTCAAATGCAAAGGGTTATGCCGCCAGATAACGGTCATAGGCTGCCTGCTCGATGGCAATGCAGCCCTCAATGCCCATATCCTTGAGCTGCTGTACAAAGCTGTCGAACTGGTCCAGAGACAGGTCGCCCACCACAAATTTGGAGACGGTTTCGTACATGTAGGTGTCGATATCGCTGAAGATGCGATTGTACCAGCGTTGCATCCCAGCGGACATTGGTTTCTTTCTCCAACTGAGAGAATACCAGATATTCGTTGAGATCGGAGATGATCTCGGACAGGTCCGGGGAGTTGGATGTCCATAGGGTAAAGGTGGTCACATCGTCAAACAGCGGATAGCTCACCGCCGGACGCTGAGATTCCGGCTCTGCCGCAGATTCCTGAATCGATGCAGCAGATTCCGTTGATTCCGGCTGCGCTGAGGGGGTATCCTTGGGCGCTTCCGCAGCAGCGGCTGCAGAGCTCGATGCAGGCTGTTCCGATGCCGAGGATGTCGCTTTTTCTCCGCCGCAGGCTGTCATGCCCAGCACCAGCATTGCCGTCAGCAGCAGAGCTGCAATTCTTTTTCCATGCTTCATGGGTATTTCTTCCTTATTAAAGTCATAATCAGCATACCACGGATTTTGGCGGGAAACCAATGCCTTTTCATGTGCATGCCATTACATAAAGGTAATGGAAATTTGCAAACACAGAGCTGCTGCCGGGGGGGATGCAGCCGGATGACCGGAAAGGAAGCAAAGCGCGCAATATACCGCACCGTGTGACACAAACGGTGCGGTATATGTTTCATTGCTTATCTGAGATTATAACGGTCCAATGCAGCCTGCTTATTGGCAATGCACTGATCGATGTGCAGCTGATCCTCCAGCGTTGTACGGAACTCCGCAAAGCTCTCCTCCGTCAATTCCTGATCGCCGGTAATGGCTTGCAGCGTCCAGGTGGAGACATAGGTGCCGATGTCCGACAGAAGAGATGCATTTTCCGTGGACTCCTCCACCGTCATGGATACCACATTGGGAATGCCATAGGCGTTATCCGAGGTGGCGGTCCAGATATCCGGCGCTTCCGTCTGGTCATCGGTAAGACCGGTATTCAGATAGATATAATCGTCATGATCTACCGTATGGAACCCGAAGTCTCCCAGATACAGCGCCTTGGCGGCTGCCTGCGACAGTCCGTCGGGATTGTTCAGAATCAGGTCCGTATACTGGGGATGACCGTTTTGATCCAGCTCATAGGTGGTGCCCTCGATGCCGAAGGTCAGGAAATAGCGTCCCTCGTCGGAGAACCAGTAGTCAATGAGCTTTGCAGCCAGTTCCACATTCCCGCAGCTGGTGGAGATGCCCACGCCGCCATTGGTGACAAGGAAGTTCTCCGCTCTCAGATGGTTCACATCGCCCTCCTTCTGCACCGGGTCCGAAAACGCCACAATGTGGAAGTTGGGGTCCTCCGCAGATGCGGTCCAGATAGGAAAGTTCTGGTAGCTGCTGAACCATACGCCGAACTGACCGCTGGTAATGCCGCCATCCGGGGGCTGGTTAAACCGCTCGGTATAGCTCACAAAATCGTTCCAGATCAGACCCTCCTCATACCACTGATGCAGCATGGTCAGGTAGTCATAATAGCTGTCCTCCATGGGACCGAACTTTACGGTTCCGTCTACCTGGAAGAAGGGCTCACGACCGGACATATGGGTCAGATATGTGGTTGCGATTCCATAGCCTGCGCCAAGGTAGTTGCCCAACGGAGAACCGCTGTAGGGAATCCACATGGCGGCGCCATAGCTGTCCCGGAATGCCTCCAGAACATCGTGGAGCTGGTCATAGGTTTTGGGGGTATCCAAGTCCAGCGCGTCCAGCCAGTCCTGACGGATCACCGGTCCCTCTGTGGGCTTATAATCCACATTGTTCAGACCGTAGATCATGCCGATGCGTCCATCATCGATCCGGGTGCCCTTGCTGTACTCTTCATTGCTGCCGATGATGGCTTTATAGTTGGGCATCATTGTGTCCACAATATCGGTGAGATCCACCAGTACATCGTCGTCCAGTGCGCCTGCCAGACCGGTTGTATAGTTGGCGCCGGGGCTGTCCAGCAGATCGTAATATTCTCCGCTGGCAACCATCAGGGCAAACTGCTCTGCGCCGGACTGGGCGTTGACCAGAATGCCCTCCACCTGTATGCCGGTGTCCTCCATCATCTGGTTCCAGAGAAGGCAGTCATCCAGACTGGTAATTGCGTCTGCATACATGGGGGAAACGGTGGTCCAATAGGTCAGCGTTACAGGCTCGTTGGTCAAAGGCAGAGATACCGCCGCCGCTTCCGTCTCAGACGAGGAATCCACTACGGATGTCTCCTCCGATGCCGCTGCTTCCTCGCTTTCCGGCTGTTCTGCCGGAGTCGTCTCCTGTTCCTGTACTACCTGAGACTGCGCTTCTAATCCGGATGTCTCTGCGGCTTGGCTTTCAGCGGTGCTATTTCCGCAGCCCCCAAGCAGTCCTGTCAGCATTGCCAGCAGAAGTGTCCCTGCCACAATGTGCTTTTTCTGTTTCATCTCCTGTGCCTCCTGTTCTCAGCCCATAAACCGGGACTGATTCTGCTTTAGGTTCTTGAACGGATCATTGTGTCCGGGTGCATAGGAATTTTTATCGTCCAGCGTCTCATAGGGAACCGGCCAGCTGACCGATGCCTGCACCGGCTGGGTCAGCGACCACTGCCAATGGAGCTTTTCCTTATCTGTGCGCGGCGGGTCCTTCTTGGGACGGCGGGCAATGCATGCGGGAACCCTTCCGGAATCCTCAGTCTGCGCTTTGCCGGGAGCACCAGCAGGACTGCCGGGACCACCGGGACCACCAGGACCGCCGCCGG
>CAJKNS010000228.1 GCA_905201305.1 uncultured Eubacteriales bacterium | reverse complement strand
ACTGGGGCTGACGGTTGATGGTCCAGGACAGATACCAGTTGTCGGTGCTGTCCTTTACGGTGACAATGCCGCCGGTGGTGACCTTGCCGGTGCGGGGATCCCGCTGGCAGATGTTCATGATATGCCGGATGATTTCCTCATTGGAGGTGGCAACGGTGGCGCTCATCCAGTTGGTAGCATCGATGTCGCTGCAAAATGCATCGGGGTTGCCGAATTCACCGTGGGTTGCCTGAGCGGCAATGGCTTTCCACATATCCCAGGACTCGCCCTTGCCATTTTCAATGCCGGACAGGTCGGGTGCATGGGTCTGATCGCCATAGCAGGAGGTATCGGTGCAGCAGCCGTTGGTGATGAATACCAGATCGTCCTCGATGAGGTCAATGGTCTGCTCCTGACCGTCCTTCACATAGACGATCTGCTTGGCAACCTTTTTGTCGCCCACGGTTTCGATGATGACGTTTTTCACGTCCATGCCGTATTCAATGCGAACGCCATGGGCTTCCAGATATTTTACCAGGGGCAGAATCATGCTCTCATACTGGTTGTACTTGGTGAACCGGAGAGCGCTGAAATCCGGCAGTCCGTCGATGTGGTGGACATAGCGGCAGAGATAGCGCTTCATCTCCAAGGCGCTGGACCAGCGCTGGAACGCGAACATGGTCTGCCAATACAGCCAGAAGTTTGTGCTCCAGAAGGACTCCGGCAGCACCTCGGAAATCTTCTTGTCCTCCAGGTCTTTTTCCGGGGTCAGAAACAGCTTGGACAGTGCCAGTGCCGACGCCTTGTCCAGTTCAAATTTCCGATCCGTGTGTGCATCCTCACCGCGATTGACGGTGGCACGGCAGAGAGAATAGTTGGGGTCATGCTTATTGAGCCAATAATACTCGTCCAGCACGGAAACGCCCGGGGTTTCGATGGAGGGAACATCCCGGAAGGTGTCCCACATGACCTCAAAGTGGTTGTCCATTTCGCGGCCGCCGCGCATGAAGAAGCCCTTGGTCACATCCTTGCGTCCGTCACAGCTGCCGCCTGCAAGCTCCAGCTTTTCCAGCAGATGAATGTGCTCGCCCTTCATCTGACCGTCCCGCACCAGATAGAAGGCTGCGGTCAGACCGGCAAGACCGGTGCCAATGATATAAGCGGATTTTTTATCCACGCCCTGGGGCTTTTCGGGGTGTGCAAAGGATTCATAAGTGCCTGCGGAATAATACATAAGATAACCTCCTGTGTTGTTGTTTTCTCTTGTTGTCTTCATTATATCCGAATTTTTTCCCTTTACCATAAACAGAAAAAGCCCCGTGATAAAAGACTTATCACGGGGCAGGAAAGTGTAAAAATTTTAATCAAAACCACGAAAATGATAAAACCGCTTAAACCTTGAACCGGGACAGGGCGGCGGCAATGGAACCCTTTACCAGCTTCGCAAGACGGGAGACGATTTCCTCAGGATCCTGCCGCATATCGTCCTTGATCCAGTCCAGCATCAGTCCGATGAAGATATAGGAGTAGACCTGGGCAATGAACGCCTTGTCCTCCTGGCGCACGGTGATGCCCTGAGACTCTTCCTCGATAACGCCCATGAGCAGGCTATCCACCAAAGGCTCCAGATATTTTTCCACCTGCTCCCGATGGACGCAGTGGTAGACGTTCATAATAAAGGGCTTGTTGTCCCGGACGGCTTCGAAAATCTGCAAAAAGCCCTGCTGCCAGGTGTCGTAGGTCTTCTTTTCCTCCAGCGCTTTCCGGGCGTCCTCCAGACAGGACCATTCCACCAGATCGTAGATGTCCTTAAAGTGATAATAGAAGGTCATGCGGTTGATGCCGCAGTCCTCGGCAATGTCGCCAATGGTGATTTTGGTCAGGGGCTTTTTCAGCAGCAGATTTTTGAGAGACTGCTCCAGCGCGCGCTTTGTTACCTGTGACAAGATCATCCGCTCCCTTACATTCATTTTGGGGTCATTATAGCACGGATTTTGGCTTTTTGCCACCGCTATGGGATAAAATGGAGGGGGCATTGACAGCAGGCACGAAAACCGGTATACTGGAATTAGTTTGTGTGAATGGAAATGGAAAACAGAATGGCGGCGAAAGAAATAGACATTGTGGAATTTGGATTGTGGAGAACCAGACTTTGCATCTATTTGAGTGAGCACTACAATGAAATTGGAGAGTATATGTATAAGAATTACGCAGGTCAGTTAGCGTAAGCGCTTTTTGGGAGCAGGTATAAAAGAATGCGGCGGGCTGGTTTATATTGTGCCGAATCTGATGGGGCTGTGGTTGGGTAGTACCACGTCTGTACCACAGAAAATTGTCCGCAAAACGCAGTCCATAGAAAATTGAATCAACAAATACAGCCCGGAAAACAAGAAAAAGTTCCGAAA
Organism: uncultured Eubacteriales bacterium; assembly: GCA_905201305.1. GTDB lineage: Bacteria > Bacillota > Clostridia > Oscillospirales > Oscillospiraceae > HGM13006. The sequence goes on along the minus strand of CAJKNS010000228.1, from coordinate 1,708 downwards.
CCATAAAGATTTCGGAACTTTTCTGGAGCTGCTAGCCAGATTCGAACTGGCGACCTCATCCTTACCAAGGATGCGCTCTACCGACTGAGCTATAGCAGCAAACAGCTTGCTTATTATAGCACAAGATCGAAATTTGTCAACAACTTTTTAAAAATCACTGCCATTTTTGCCGGGGACTTGCGTATTTTGCGGTTTCGGATTATACTAACAGGGAATATCAAACGAAAGAGGCTGATGAAATGCGTAAGGAACTGATCGCGCTGCGCTGTGCCATGGAGCAAACGGGCGTAGACGTCTATGTAATTCCCACGGATGATTTTCACGGTTCAGAATATGTTGGCGACTATTTCCGCAGCCGTGCCTATGTGTCCGGCTTTACCGGGTCTGCCGGCACTCTGGTGGTGGCAAAGGAATGGGCTGGACTTTGGACGGATGGACGTTACTTCCTCCAGGGGGCGCAGCAGCTCAGCGGCTCCGGTATTGACCTGTGCAAAATGGGGGAGCCCGGCGTTCCCACGGTGCTGGGCTGGCTGAAGGAGCATTTGAAGACCGATATGACCCTGGGCTTTGACGGGCGTTCCATGACCGCGGGAACCGGACTTTCTATGGCTGAAATTGCAGAGAATGCCGGTGCAAAGCTGCGGTTTGACCTGGATCTGGTGGGCGAAATTTGGGAGAATCGTCCGCCGATGTCTCAGGCACCCGCCTGGGAGCTGGGCATGGAGTACGCCGGTGAGAGCCGTAAGGACAAGCTGGCTGCCCTGAGAAAGAATGTAAAAGAGCTGGGGGCGGACACCTTTGTGCTGACCTCTTTGGACGATCTCTGCTGGCTGCTGAATATCCGGGGCGACGATGTGGCATGCTGCCCGGTGGTGCTGGGTGATTTGATTCTGACCGAGGATGCGCTGGTGCTGTATACCGATGAGCGGAAGTTTAGTCCGGAGCTCCGGAGCGCGTTGGAGGAAGACGGCGTTACCCTGCGCCCCTATTTGCAGCTGTATCAGGATATTCGTGAAATTCCTGGAAACAGTCGCGTCCTGGTAGACCCCAGCAAGCTGAACTATGCGATTCTGAAGGGCATTCCCGCATCGGTAACGCTCATTGAGCATACCAATCCCACGGTGAGTCCCAAGTCTGTGAAGAATGCGGTGGAGTGTGAAAACGAGCGGCTTGCGCATATCAAGGACGGCGTAGCGCTGACACGGTTTATGAAGTGGCTCCATGACCATGTGGGCAAGGAGCCCATTACGGAAATCTCTGCGGCGGAAAAGCTGGAGCAGTTCCGAGGGGAAATGGAGCATTATCTTGGACCCAGCTTTGATCCCATTATGGGCTACGGTCCCCACGGCGCAATCATCCATTATTCTGCCACGCCCGAGACGGATGCAGCGCTGGAGCCCCACGGCTTCCTGCTGTCTGACACCGGCGGACACTATCTGGAGGGCAGCACCGATGTGACCCGTACCTTTGTGCTGGGTCCCCTGACCCCGGATATGCGCCATCACTACACCATGGTACTGCGGGGCAATCTGGATTTGGCTGGCGCGGTGTTCAAAAAGGGCTGCGGCGGACTGAATCTGGACCTGCTGGCAAGGGCACCCTTCTGGGAGGAGGGACTGGATTATAACCACGGCACGGGACATGGTGTCGGCTATCTGCTGAATATTCATGAAGGTCCCAACAGTTTCCGTTGGAACAACGCTCCCAC
>CAJKNS010000227.1 GCA_905201305.1 uncultured Eubacteriales bacterium | reverse complement strand
CGTTCTTCTTGTTCTTCATGGTGTTGTAGTTTCTCTGCTTGCACTCATTGCATCTCAGAGTTACTTTAACGCGCATTTCGGCACCTCCTTAAAATTGCCTCCCTGTATCACTGCGGTCATAATAAATTTGATTGCGGTGCTGCCGCCCACAGCTGAAAACGGGCAGAGAAATTCCGCCCGAATTCACAGGTAAAACTATTCTAGCATAGATTTTTTTCAGGGTCAATATGGAAATTGGATTTTTCTCAGGAAATTTTGTGGAATCCACAGGATGTGGACGGCTCCTTGCAGGAAGACGCAAAATGTGGTATACTCCGGGAAAACAAAGGAGGAACGGATGATGAAGGTGATGGCACTGGACTATGGAGACGCCCGCACGGGTGTGGCAATTTCGGACCCTGCCGGCATGCTTGTGGGCTTTACCACGGTGATTGCGGAATGGAACCGGGAGAAGGCGGCGGACAAGGTCGCTGCGCTGGTACAGGAGAAAAAGCCGGAGCGGCTGGTGATGGGCTTTCCGAAGAATATGGACGGAACGGAAGGACCCAGAGCGGACCTGTATCGGGAATTTGCGGCGCTGCTCAAGGAGAAAACCGGCATGGACGTGGTGCTTTGGGACGAGCGAAGAACCACCATTGAAGCCCACAACATTCTCTCCGCCGGCGGAAAGAAAATGAAAAGCCACCGCAAGAATGTGGATGCGGTGGCAGCTTCTCTGATTCTGGAGGGGTATCTCCGGTTTCTGGGAACCGGGTTTTAAGCGCCCTATTTGGGCTTCTTTTTCAGCTCCGATATACCGGTAAACAGCAGGAAAATGCCGAACAGCCGGCGGAGCAGCTGAAGCTCCATTCCCATTGCCAGCAGACTGAATCCGGCGGCGGTTGCGCAGCCGCACAGCGCAGCAGGCAGGACCGCTTTCCACTCCAATTGATGGTTTTTGCTGTGGAGAAGCAGTGCGGCAATGGCGGTAGGGATGAAGTAGAGCAGATTGATGCCCTGGGCGATTTTCTGGGGAAAGGAAGCCAGAGCTGTGAGGTAGATCATTAAAATGGTGCCGCCGCCAATGCCGAAGCCGGAGAGAATTCCGGTGAGCAGACCAATGCTGAGCGCAAGCATCCAGCTCAGCATATCAGGCTCCGAATGGCGCCGTAGAGAATGAACAGCCCAAGCAGCTTGTGGAGCACACCGGCAGACATCTTTTTGAAGAGCTTGCCCCCCAGCAGCCCCCCAAATAATCCGCCGATCAGGTAGGGCAGCGCTGCCAGAGCATCCAGCTGACCCTGATACCAGTAGATAAAAATGGACACCAAGCACATGGGCGCAATGATGGCGATGGAGGTGGCAAAGGCTTTTTTATCCTCCAGGCTGCACCAGCCGGTGAGCAGCGGAACCAGAATCATCCCGCCGCCTGCGCCGAACAGACCGTTGGCAGCACCGGCTGCGGCACCGCTGACGGCATATTTCCACATAGGCTTCATGAAAAATCCCTCCTGTGGCAGGATTCCACAGGAGGGAAAGTTTTATGCATTTCGGTCATAACGCGTCAATAAGATCGCGAACCACATAGCCCCCCAGCATCAGTCCGGCGCAGGAAGGCACCCAGGAAAGGGAAGCGGGAATGCTCCGGCGACCGGGCGGCGGAGCCTCCAGGGGCAGGGGCGTGATGGGAATTTCGTCGGAAAACAGCACCTTATGGTGGGCGATGCCGCGATTTTTCAGCTCCCGGCGGATCACACGCGCCAAATGACAGCCGGAGGTCTGATTGATGTCAGCAATCCGAAACCGGGTGGGGTCCTGCTTGTTGCCCGTGCCCATGGAGGAGATAATGGGGATGTTTCGGCTGAGCGCTGTTTCAATGAGACTGAGCTTACAGGACACCAGATCAATGGCGTCTACGATATAGTCCGGCTGGAGGGAAAAGAATTCCTCCTTGTGGGCTTCGTCGTAGAGCTTGGGCAGAGACACAATGGTCGCGTCCGGATTGATATCCCGCAGCCGGGCTGCCATCACGTCGGATTTATACTGACCCAGGGTAGAATGCAGGGCGCAGAGCTGGCGGTTGAGATTGGTCAGACCGACGGTGTCGTTGTCCACCAGAGTGATATGCCCAACGCCTGCCCGGCAAAGCGCTTCTGCGGTATAGCTGCCCACGCCGCCAATGCCGAACACCATAACATGCTTTTTGGACAGCAGCTCCACGGCGTCCTCACCGTAAAACATGGCTTCACGTAAAAACTGGTTCATAGGTTCTCCTTCCTAAGAAAGGCTATGCCCGGACGATTGGTCCGGGCATAGGAATCATTTTTTGAAATCAGGTGGTGCTGGAGCTGCTGAGTGCAGGCAGATCCTTGTTGGTGAACCACTGACCTACGGTGCCGTTCTTGGCGGTGTAGGAAGCGGAGTAATCGTTGTACCAATCGGTATAATCGGCATTGCGCTTTGCGGTATCGGCAAGAGACTTCCAATACAGGTCGCCGGTGCCGGAGAAATACATCAGGTGGTAGCCATAGGAGGTCTTAACGATGTCGGTGTCACCGACCTTGCGGTCTGCATCAAAGCACCAGTCGTTGAACTCGGTGACCATCTGACCCTTGTAGACATCCTCATACAGACCGCCGTTGGAAGCGGAGCCGGTATCCTCGGACTTCTCGGTTGCCAGAGCTGCAAAATCGTCCTCGGTCTGATCGGTCTCTTCCCATTCTGCCTGGATTTCCTCGATCTTGGACTTGCACTCCTCCCAATCGGCATCGGTGGAGGTGTTGTCGTCGCCGGAGGTTGCAACCTTCACCAGAATGTGGCGAACGTTGACGGTGTTGTAGTTGTTGTCGTCACGGGAGACGAACATCACAACGCTGTAGCCGGAGGAGGTGGCAAATACCTCGCTCTCACCGGCGCTGCGACCGTCGGCAAACAGCCAGTCGGCATAGTCGGAGCTGACGGAGGAATAGTTCTGATTGGAACGGAGGGTATAGCTCTCGTCCTCATAGCTCTCTGCGGAATCTTCAGGCGCATACTTCTGAGCAGCCTTTACAAAGCTGTCCTCGGTGCCGGTGAGGTCTGCCTTCATGTTGTCGGCAGTTTCCTTGGCAGCGGCAGTATCGTCGTCCTGGGTGGCAACGTTGAACACCCGGTAGGTAACCTTATCAAAGTCCTGCTTGTTCTCATCGTAGTAGTTCCGCAGTTCTTCATCGGTATAGCTAAAGCTGTCGGTCTTCTCCTGAGCATAGGAGGATGCGGTCTGCTGAACGGTCAGGTACTGGATGTAGGATTCCACATCGGCGCCCTTGCCATAGCTTGCCTCCAGATATTCATCGGCAGTTTTATAGCCGGCGTTGGAAGCATAGGTGTCAAGGTTGGTGCGGGTGGTTTCAATGGTGGACTTTGCATCGTCGTCCAGCGTAAAGCCAGCCTCGTTTGCGGCGTCGTACAGGGCATAAACCCGGAGGGCACTCTCACCGGCGGTACGGGTGAGATACTCTTTCCAGTTCTCGCCGTCCTGACTCATCGTGCAGTCCTGGGTTTCGATGGGCTTGCTGGAGTCCACCAGATAGCTCCACAGTCCGCTGGAGGAATACTGGCTATAGATATTATAGTAGGCATCGTGATAGAAATAATTGAACTCTGTGGGGGTGAGCTTATGGCTGCCCACGGTAAGCGCGGTGGCATGGGTCTGCATAAGGCCGCTGTTCACAAAAATCAGCCCGATGAAAAGAACCACCAGAACAATCGCAACGGCAGAACCGATGGCACTGCGGATTTTCTTTGCCTTTGCCTGGGTCATGGGCTTTTTATTCTTCTGCTTTTTCTGCTTTTTTATTGTGTCGCTGTTTGCTTCTGCATCCCGCAGCTCGCGGCGCAGACGCTTTTCTCTGGATGCGCTCATAAGGGTCAGTCCTCTCCTGTAGTTAATCGGGGTTCATTATATAGCATAATGCCCTGAGTTTCAAGTCGAATCAAAAAAGTTCATAAAAATATGACAGAAAACTGGAAATCATGCTGGGACGTATGCATAAAAAATCCCCGCTTTGACCGTGTGAATCCAATTATAACCTGCACGGAACGGCAGGTGGGTTGCCTCCCCGCTGCTGTGACTGCTTCCAAC
>CAJKNS010000226.1 GCA_905201305.1 uncultured Eubacteriales bacterium | reverse complement strand
CGCCTGCCACAGCTGCATCCGCCGCCGGTAAACATTTTCCTGACGATAGGCTTCCGCCTCAATGGCGATTGTTTTTCGCTCTGCCCACCGCTGAACGGTGGGGCTGCTTTCCTGAAACAGCACCTCTCCCGGCGCCACCCGAACACCGGATTTCTTTCGGCATACCCATGAAACGCCGGCACCCCCCGTAATCACCTGCTCCTGCCGAATTACGGTTCCGGTGAGCAGCATGTCCCGTTCTTCTGTCGTCTCTGGGACGCTCCCGCCTATTTCCTGCTGCTCTGCATTGCGCATCAGGCTCCATGCCTGAGAAAAGCCCAGCAGCATCAATGCGCCAGCAATCCATGCCAGCAGCCGCTTTCGGGACCAACCTCTAAAAAACAATGGGCATCGCCTCCGATGCCCATTGTATCATATGCCGCTGTCGAAAAAGGGAATTTGCTCCGCCGCCTGAGAAAAAACATCGGAAAACGTGGTTTCCCGGTTTTGCAGAATCCAGTGAACCTTTGAATTGCGGCGGAACCAGGTCAGTTGCCGCTTTGCATATCGACGGGAGCCCTGCTTTACCTGCTCCACCGCCGTCTCCAGCGGCATTGTGCCATCCAATACCGGAAGGAATTCCTTATAGCCGATCGCCTGCATTGCCGTGCATTCTCTCGGTGTCCCCCGGTCCAGCAGTCCCCGGATTTCCTCCAGCAGTCCCTGTTCCAGCATCTTGTCCACCCGGAGGTCAATCCGGTTATAGAGCTGCTGTCTCGGCTCATAGGTCAGTCCAATCCATACCGGCTGATAGGAATCCGGCAGTGCCTTGGTTTCCAGATTGTGCTGGGTGATGGTTTTCCCTGTCTCCTCATAGACCTCCAGCGCCCGGATGATTCGCTTTCGATCCGCCGGATGGAGTCTTGCCGCGCTGTCCGGGTCCACCGCTTTGAGCCGGGAGAGCATATGCTCCATGCCCAGTTCCTCCGCTTCCTGCTCCAGCGCCTGCCGTCGTCCCGTCTCCGGATAGGGGGCAAAGGTCCGTCCCGCAATCAGCGCGTCCACATAGAGTCCGGTACCCCCTGCAATAATTGCCGTTTTGCCACGGCGCAAAATATCCCGGAGAATCGGGTCCGCCATTTCCACATACCGTGCTGCCGAAAAGCTCTCCCAGGGGTCTGCCACATCGATCATATGATGGGGGATGCCGTCCATTTCCTCCGGCGTCACCTTTGCGGTTCCCACATCCATGCCCCGATAGAGCTGCATGGAATCTGCAGAAATCACCTCGCCGCCGAGCGCCTTTGCCAGCGCCACTGACAATGCCGTTTTTCCCGACGCCGTTGGTCCTACCACGCAAATGATGTTATCCATCGCTTAGTACCACCGTGCGGGGCTCATGATGCACATTCGGCAGGAACTTTTCCACCAAATCCTTTGTGGTGAGCTTGAGACTGGTGGTGCTCATGCAGGGATGACAGCCCACATAGGGCAGCTTCAGTACATCCTCGTCAATGAGCAGCTCCACCTGATTGTCATGGTCGTTCATCAGCCCCATGACGCTGACGGAGCCGGGCAGGATGTCCAGATATTCCGTCATCTTCTCTTCCTCTCCAAAGCTCAGCCGGGTGGAACCGATCTGATGCGCCACATTCTTTGCCCGGAACTTCTTCTCTCCGGGCAGCATCAGAAGGTAATACTGGCTGCCCTTGGAATTCCGGAGAAAGAGGTTTTTGCAGATTGCCGTATCTGCTCCCAGCAGCCGATCCGCCTGAGCGCAGTCCTCCATGGTCCGAGCCGCATCGTGATCCACCCGCCAAAAGTCAATTCCAAGCTGGTCCAAAAGATCATAGACACGGATTTCTCTTTCCTGACGGTCCGACTCATCTGCGGGGCGACCGTGCTCCAGCTGCATTTTCATTGGTATTGCTTCCTTTCTAGGTTACTTTGTCACGAAATACACCACCAGCACAATGACGCCCAGCACAATGCGATAGATGCCAAATGCCGAGAAGTTATGGCGCTTGACATAATTCATCAGGCTCCGAATGGCAAGCAGCGACACCACAAACGCCACCACCGACGCCACAACCAGGCACGTCCACTCGCTGCCGCTCATGGAGAAGCCGCCCATGATAAACTTGAGCACCTTCAAGGCGCTGGCGCCCAGCATGGTGGGAATCGCTAGGAAGAACGAGAACTCTGCACCCACGGTCCGGCTCATGCCCAGCAGAATGGCGCCCAGAATGGTTGCGCCGGAACGGGAGGTGCCCGGAATCATGGCGAGCACCTGGAAGCAGCCCACCAACAGCGCTGTCTTATAGGTAATCTGATTGGTGGCGCGGATGGCAGGACACCGGGTCCGGTTATACTGCTCCACCACAATGAACGCTACGCCATAGAGAATCAGCGTAATGGCTACCACCACATGGTTATAGAGATGGGCGTCCAGCCAATCGTCCAGCAGCAGTCCCAGCACCACCGAGGGCAGCACCGCCACAATGACCTTAAACCACAGGTCCCAGGTCTGCCGCTTCTCTCTGGGGCTTTTCTTTCCGGAGAAGGGATTGAGCTTATGGAAAAACAGCACGATCACCGCGAGAATTGCGCCCAGCTGAATGACCACGTCAAACATGGACATAAACGCATCCGACGCCTTCAGGGGAAGCAGCTGTTCCAGCAGGATCAGATGTCCCGTGGAGCTGATGGGCAGCCACTCGGTAATGCCCTCTACGATGCCATAAATAATTGCCTTCAAAATTTCAAGAAACATAACGGTTCTCCTTATGTCCGCTTAAATTGACGTTCTAATGTTGCCCGGCTCAGGGTAATGCAAACCGGACGCCCGTGAGGGCAGTGCTTGATATCATCCCGCGCCATCAGCTCTGCCACCAGCGCAGAAATTTCCTTGGGGTCGGTATACTGTCCGCCCTTGATGGCGCCCTTGCAGGCGATGGTATGGAGCAGATCGTCGTATACCGTTTCCTTGTCCAGCTTTCTGCCGTCCTGGAGCTGCTGTGCCAGCTCCGAAAGGCACGCGGTCGCATCCTCCTCCGTAACGTCGCAGGGAATCGCCCGGACCACCAGATCGCCGCCAAAGTCCTCCAGGGTAAAGCCTAACCCCTCCATGGTTTCCTTCTGCTCCAGCAGCACCGCAACCTCCTCCCGGCTCATGCTGGGATGCAGGGGGCTGAGCAGCACCTGGCTCATGACCTCGTGGCGCTGTGCCTTGAGCCGCTCAAACCGGATGCGCTCATGGGCGGCGTGCTTATCAAACAGCAGAAGTCCGTCGCCCTGCTCTACAATAATGTAGGTGTCCAGCGCCTCGCCGATGATCCGATAGGGCTTCTCATTCTGAAGCTCCGGCTTCTGAATTTCCTGAGGCTCCGGCGCTTTTGGTATCGGGACCTCCGGCAAATCCATCACCGTCTGTACGGGTGGAATATCCTCCGGTACCGAAGCAGGTATGGAGACAGGCGGCTCCGGCTTTGGCGCAGGCATCGGTTCTTCCGGTATCGCTGCCACATGCTCTGGCGGACGCACCGTTCGTTCCGCCGGTGTTTCCGTCACCGCAGAGGTCAGAGCCGAAACCGGTCTTGCCCCCTGAACCGTCGGCACCATACGAACGCTGTCGTGTACCGATACGTTCTGACGGAGATTCCCCTCCGCCCGCTGCCCAAGGCTTTCAAACTGCCGGAGCACCGGACTGGAGGGCTGTACGCTGCTGCCCTTCTCCAGCATGCCGGTCATGGTCCGGTATTCCTGTGCCGTGACGTTTTGATAGAAGTTCTGCTTGGGCTGCACCTGAGGACGCGGGTTCTTCAGCTCCATCTCCGGACGGTCCTGCGCGCGGCTCAATGCGCCCAAAACGCTGTAGTGAATGGCGTCGAATACGTCTCCCTCTCTCAGGAATTTCACCTCGGTTTTCGCCGGATGGACGTTCACATCCACCGCAGTGGGCGGCACCGTAATATGGAGCACGCAGATGGGGAACCGTCCCACCATAATCTGATTTTTATAGGCTTCCTCCAAGGCGGACGCCATCATCCGGGACTTTACATAACGTCCGTTCACAAAGAAGTGCTGATAGCTTCGGCTGCCCCGGCTGGCGGTGGGCTTTCCCACATAGCCG
>CAJKNS010000225.1 GCA_905201305.1 uncultured Eubacteriales bacterium | reverse complement strand
GCCGGACGAAGATAACACACGGCAGCATCACGCAGAATTACAGAAAAGAATTGGGCACGTTGCGAACTCACTCGCAGCGTGCCCATTGTTGTTATGTCATAGATGAAACGCTTAAACGCCGGCTTCCAGATCGCGCTGATGGACATAAGCCACCAGATCCAGCGTCTTGCTGGTATAGCCTGCCTCGTTGTCGTACCAGGCAACCAGCTTGAGGAAGTTGTCCGCCAGCTCAATGCCCGCCTTGGCGTCGAAAATACAGGTGCGCTTATCGCCAACAAAGTCCGTGGAAACCACATCATCCTCGGTGTAGCCCAGAATGCCCTTCATATACGTCTCGGAGGCTTCCTTGATGGTCTTGCAGATTTCCTGGTAGCTGGTGTGCTTCTCCAGCTCAATGGTCAGGTCCACCACGGATACGTCCAGTGTGGGAACCCGGAAGCTCATGCCGGTGAGCTTGCCGTTGAGGGCAGGAATTACGCGTCCTACCGCCTTGGCTGCGCCGGTGGAGGAGGGAATGATGTTGCCCTCTGCCGCACGACCGCCGCGCCAATCCTTCCGTGAGGTGCCGTCTACGGTCTTCTGTGAGGCAGTGGTGGAGTGGATGGTGGTCATCAGACCCATACGGATGCCAAAATTGTCGTTCAACACCTTTGCCAGCGGCGCCAGGCAGTTGGTGGTGCAGGAGGCGTTGGAGATGACCTTCATGCTGGGGGCATACTCCTGGTTGTTGACGCCCATAACGAACATGGGGCTGTCGTCCTTGGCAGGTGCGGAGATGATAACCCGCTTGACCGAGGGGCTATTGAAGTGACCCATGCACTTTTCCGCAGTGGTAAACTTGCCGGTGGACTCAATGATGTACTCCGCGCCGGTGCTTGCCCAATCCACATCCTTGGGCTCTTTTTCCCGGAATGTAACGATCCGCTTGCCGCATACATAGATTGCATTGTCGTCGAAGCTCAATTCCCCCGGGAAAATTCCATGGACAGAGTCATACTTGAGCTTGTAGACCATGTAGTCGGGGGTGACGGTGTTGTTGATGGCGACAATCTCAATGTCGTCACGGAACGCAGCTTCGCGGACTGCCAGACGTCCGATTCTGCCGAAGCCGTTGATACCCACTTTTACACTCATTGCCAGATATCTCCTTTATTGCATTATTCCATTGTGCCAGCGGACGACTGCCTGCCAGGGCAACGTCCGTCGGAGCTATTATATACCATCATTACGGAAACGTAAAGACCTTCTGATTCTTTTCCCGGGAATCCCGAAAAAAATGTGGAGCATGACGTAAAAAGTTGAATTCTGTCGTTGCTTTTCGTCACTTTTTCAGGTATCATAGCCCTGTCAAGAACAGCGTTTTTTCCCAGATATTACACAGCTTGTTCCGCGGAAATTTGGAAAGGCTAACACCGGTAGGTTGGGAGGGAAATTCCATGATCTCTTTTACGCTTGACGATCTTCAGCCGCTGCTGGATGGCTCCGCCTCCCCGCTGCTGCTGTTTCAGGGGGAGACCCTTTTAAAAATAAATCAGGCAGCCCAGCGGTGCTTTCCTGGGCTAAAATTAGGCAGTCAGCTTGCCGACCTGTTATCCGCCGACGCCTGCCCCGCTTTTCATTATGAAGGCAGCGGCAGCCGGCTGTTTTCCGGTACCCTTTTGGGGCTGGAACGGGATCTCCGGGTCACAATCTGGATGGGCTGCCGCCTGTTGGAGGTGCTGGACGCCGTACCTCCAACCCGCAGGGTCATGGCATCCGTTGCCCAGGGAATTCTCTCTCCCTTAAGCGGCGTTATGGCTGCGGAGCTTCTGCGGCAGCTGCCCGGTCAGCAGGACGATCCCGGCGTGCAGGCGTCCTCCGCCCAGCTGCTTCAGGCCATCTATGCCGTATTCCGCGCCGGAACCCATCTGCGGATCTGCTCCGATCCCAGTCGGCTGCGCATTATGCCCAAGCGCGACAATCTCAGCTTCTGGCTGGAGGAGCAGACACAGCTGCTAAAGCCCCTGATCGAGCAGGCACAGCGTCATTTGGAGCTGATTTTACCGCCGCAGGATGTGCTTTGCCGATTCGACGCCGAGGCATTGGGGCAGGCACTTTTGAATCTGGTCTCCAATGCGCTGAAATTCACGGAGCCCGGAGGGCACATTACCCTCCAGCTGAAGCAAACATCGAAAAAACGGGTTTGTCTTCTGGTGCAGGACGACGGCTGCGGCATTCCGCCGGATCAGATGGGTCAGGTATTCTCCCGGCAGGAAAGCCCCCGGGATATGCCGGATCGCCGATGGGGCATCGGTTTGGGACTTCCCCTTGCCCGTGCTATTTTGCAGCAGCACGGCGGCTCTGTCATCCTCGAATCCCAGCCTGGTCAGGGTACCACGGTCTATCTGGCGCTGCCCTATACCCACAGCTATTCCGAGGAGCCGCTGCAATCTCCGGTTCAGCGCCCCACCCCCTTTGGCGGCTTTTCGCCTGCCCTGGTGGAGCTTTCCGATGTGCTGCCCAGCACGATTTACGATTTTGAAGATTTAGACGGCTAATGAGGCAACGCCACACAATTCGGCAAGGAGATTGGGCGAGGAATTTGGCGTCACAATTTTGTTGCAAAAGCGCAGGAATACTTTGTGTATTGGGGGCTTTCGCAGCGGATTTGTGGCGTGAAAGGACCGCCCAAGCCCGCAGACGCAATAGTGTGGCGTTGCCTTAACAAAGAAACAGCTGCGGTGCATCATCAAAATACGCCGCAGCTGTTTCTTTTATTCCTTACCTTTTATGCTCCAAGAATGTGATAGATCATCACAAAATGGCACACGCTGCCCAATACGATGAACACATGGAAAATCTCGTGGCAGCCAAAATACTTGTTGTTCCGTCCCGGCCACTTCAGCGCATAGAGTATGCCGCCGATGGAGTAGAGAATGCCGCCTACCAGCAGCATGGCAAAGCTCACGGGATTCATCACCGCATGGAGGGGATAGATGGCAAAAATTGCAGTCCAGCCCATGACCAGATAGATGACGGAGGTCAGCACCCGGGGCATTTTAATCCAAAACAGCGTAAAGCCGGTGCCCAGCAGCGCCATGGTCCAGATCACCGCCAGCATCACCCTGCCCGACAGCATGCCGCCCAGAGAGATGGTACAGATTGGGGTGTAGGTTCCGGCAATCAGAAAATAGATCATGACATGATCCAGCTTGCGCAGGAACAGCCGCCCCTGAACGTTCGTGTTGAGACTATGGTAGACCGTGCTTGCCGTATACAGGCACAGCATGCTCACCGCATAGACGGAAACCGCTGTGATGGTTACGGCGCCGGAACCCATGGATATGGTCATATGCAGCAGAATTGCCAGCGCTGCCAGCGCAAACAGAATGCCAACGCCGTGGGTCAATGCGGAATAGGGGCGCAGACCGTCGTAGGGATCTCTGCCTTTTTCACTGAATTTCTCTTTCATGATTGGAACCTCCCGTCCGGATTACTGTCTTCAGTATACGCCCCTAACTTGCAAATGTCAATACGATTACCGTAGAGTATCATTATGATAATTACATTGTGCTATATTGACAGCAAGAGCAAATGTACAATCCGGCACAGCAGCACACCGATGCCCGTAGGCAGTACAATTGCCCACAGGGTCCATTTCAGGCTGCCGGTTTCCTTCCGTATGGTCATCAGCGTGGTGGCGCAGGGCCAGTGCATCAGCATAAAGAGCATCACGCACAGGGCTGTCACCGGCGTCCACCCATTCGCCAAAAAGACCCCCTGCATCTGCGCCAGCCCCTCCGGCTGCTGCAAAACCCCTTGGGAAAGGTACCCCATCAGCATAATGGGCACTACGATCTCATTGGCCGGCAGTCCCAGGAGAAACGCCAGCAGAATGACCCCATCCATCCCCAGGGCACGCCCCGCCGGCTCCAAAAAACCGGCGCAGTGCGCCAGAATGGTGCTCCCCCCTATGGTCAGGTTCGCCATGAGCCACAGCAGCAGTCCGGCCGGGGCCGCCGCCTTCACCGCCCGCGCCAGCACAAACAGCGTCCGGTCAAAGACCGAGCGGACGATGACCTGCCCCCATTGGGGCCGCCGGTAGGGCGGCAGCTCCAGCGTAAAGGAGGAAGGCACGCCCCGCAGCACCGTCCGGGAAAGGATCCCGGTCAC
>CAJKNS010000224.1 GCA_905201305.1 uncultured Eubacteriales bacterium | reverse complement strand
TTCTGACGAAAAATCTCTCGTCAGACTCTCTTGCCGATTTGTGCGGTATTGCCTTAAATACCCGGGCGAATTTCGTCCGGGTATTTTTGCGGAAATCATTCGGAAGATACAAAAAACCTCCCCTGGTCAGAGGGAGGTTTTTTGCCGCGCCGGGGGAGTCCAACCCCAACGCGAAGGGGTGAAAGAAAGAAGGTAAACCAGCATTCGCCGGTGGAACGGGCAAGGAACAGCTTGCATGTTATACTATCGTAATAATCTTCACGAAACTTTCACATTTCGTAAAACAGTATAGCATTTCCTGTGTAATCTGTCAAGAAAGCAAATAACATTTTCGTAATAATTGGCTTCTTGCACAAAAAAGAATTCCCATTCTCGTGTTTATGACCGGAAAACCGGGACGGAATTCGTCAGGCGGTGGTTGATTTTGCGGGAAAGCCATGGTAGGATAAGCAAAAAGGAGGGATTGCCATGGAAGTGTCCAAGCGCCAGCACGGGCTGGACGGAATCAAAGTGCTGGGTATGTACCTGGTGATCCTGTACCATGTGCTGTATCCGTATATGCCGGACGTGGTCCATGCGCCCACGATGGTGGGATACCTCCGATATTTCCTTGAAACGCTTTTGGGCTGCTGTGTGCCCCTGTTTTTTATGGTGAGCGGCGCGTTGGCACTGAAAAAGCCGGTGGATTTGAAGAGGAATACCTGGCGCTGCCTGCATCTGCTGGTGATTACGGTGATTTGGGTGTTCCTGGCGCTGGCAGGCATACTACTGATTCGTCGGGAATGGGTTGGTTGGAGCGAGTTCTTCTCCATCGCCTGGGAGCTGCGCATCGGTTATATTCAGCACCTGTGGTTCCTGCCCTGTTTTCTGTTTATCTGCCTGTTTACCCCTGTGATGAGCGCGCTGAAATTTCAGGCACCGAAGATCTATCGGTATCTGATGATTTTAATGGCGATTTTGACCTTTGGCGATGTGCTGCTCAACGACGGTGAATATGTGCTTCGCTGGGGGCTGGGCATGCTGGATGGCCGCAGCTGGGACCGGAGCTTCTTCTGGTATGCAAATTTCTTTGGAATCTACTATTGGTACAGCCTGGTGTATTATGCCCTGGGGGATTGGCTGATGACCCATGGGAATCGGTTCCTCCAGAAGAAATGGAAGCTGGTTTTGACCATTCCGGTGTGCATGGTGTGCCTGTTTGTTACCGCCATGGCGCGCAGTCGGGTTGGGCTGGCTACCTATAATCATGTGTATTATAACTACAGCAGTATCTTTGTTCTGGGCATCTCCGCGGCGCTGTTTTTGCTGATGCGGGATTGGAAGCCCGGAGAGAAAATCGGAGCAATGGCAGCGTCCCTTGCGGAGTGCTCTCTGGGAATTTATATTCTCCACTGGCTGGTGCTGGAGCTGCTGAGGCAATTGTTCCCAGGGGTCATGGTGACAACGGCACTGTTCCCAATTCTGGCGCTGGGCATCCTAGCGGTGACCTGGGGCATTGTCTGGGTTTGTAAGAAAATCCCGTTGGTGCGGCAGCTGTTTACACTGACTTCCGGAAAATAAACAAGAGCGCATTGCAATCCAACCATTGCAATGCGCTCATTTTATTTAGCTGTTAGCAGAATTCTCGGCTGCGCACTCCGGCGCTTTTGACCAGTAGTCCCTGACGGTCTTCCAAAACCGCTCGCCGTCTCGCTGACCGGTTTCATAGCCTACCTTCAGCTTGTCCAGATCCCGTTCCAGCCGCCCGATTTCCAGCTCGGTCTGGGGCTGCAAAACCAGCACACGCCCCGACGCTGCAAGTCTTGCCAGATGCTCCCGTTCTGCGGCATATACCTCGTCCTCATGCTGGAGCTTTTCCAGCAGCAGGGGATAGTCATGATAAAGCCGATTGCCCAGATTCCGCATCAAGCCGGAGGGCTGTTTCTTTCGGTAGCTCATCCGCCGGGTCAGCAGAATTACCACTCGATCATATTCCGTGTGCTGGTCTAAGAACTCCAGTCCCAGCCGGGAGGATGCGCCGCCGTCCAGATAGTATTCGCCGTCCAGCTTTACCTTGCGGCACAGATAGGGCATGGAGCAGGAGGCGGCAACTGCGGTAAGAAAATCGGAGCAATGGTCCCGGTCAATAAACTCCGGCTCTCCGGTGCGGCAGTTGGTGACGCCCACATAGAACTTCCTCGCCGGGTCAGAGAAGGACTCCTCGTCAAAGGGGAGAATGTGCTGCAAATCCCGGAGAATAAAGTCAAAGCCCACCAGGTTGTGTTCCTTTCTCAGCGCTTTGGTGCCTACGTAGCGGGGGTCCATGCCATAGGACAGCACAACGTCCCGGCAGCGTCCGGGCTGCTGCGCCACATAGCCAAGACCGTTGAGCGCACCGGCGGAAACGCCCACAACACAGTCCGGATAAATATTGTGCTCCATGAATACATCCAGCACACCGGAGGTATAGATGCCCCGATAGGAGCCGCCCTCCAGCAGAATCAGATTTTTCATAGTAACCTCCATTGGTAAGTCGTCTTGAGCGGCACCGTACCATTGTGCTGCCCTTCTTTCATGGCTATCATAGGACGAAAATGATTTTCTGTCAACCTGCAATCCGCATTCTGGCTTGCTACACGAAAACAACACATATGGGAGGATAAGGTCCATTCTTCCCGTTGTTTCCCAGAATAACTATGATATAATTAAGCTATCAAACTATGATAAAGATGGGAGTGTCCTGCATGGAAAGTCGTTATGCGCATCTTCTTTCTCCCTTTCAGGTAGGGAACGTTGTATTCCGGAACCGGATGTTTACTGCACCCATGGGGCTCCATGCCCTCCAGGGCGGCGAGCTGTATCCCACTGAGGCGATCATCACTCACTATGCCAACAAGGCAAAGGGCGGCGCGGCAGTGGTCACCTGCTCCGGCACCGGGGCATATCCAGTGACACCGGATAAGGATCATCTTGCCTATGATCTCTATATCGGTCACAGCCAGCACTATCTTGCCCAGCTGGCAGACGCCATCCATTTCTATGGTGCCAAGGCGTCCATGGAGATTCAGGCGGCAACCCGTGAGCCGGGCTATTATGTCTCTGCCGGACTGATGGTGCCCGGTCCCGGTATGGTACCCGGTCAGCCCACCAAAGAGCTGACCCATGATATGCTGGCGGACATCAAAAAGAATCTCCAGGATCAGGTGAAGATTCTAAAGCGCATCGGCTATGATATGTGCATGCTCCATATGGCATATGACATGGGCTTGTTCGGCGGCTTCCTGAGCCTGAGAACCAACAAGCGGGAGGACGAATACGGTCCCCAGAGCCTGGAAAATCGCCTGCGCTTCCTGAATGAATGCTGTGACGCCATTCATCAGGCGGCAGGCAAGGACTTTTTGATTGAGCTGAGAATGTCCGGTGAGCTGCCTGAGGGCGCAGGCTTTACCATCGACGATGCCTGTGAGATGGCAAAGCTGGTGGAGAATCATGCGGACATCCTCCATGTCCATGCTGCCACTGGCTGGCAGGCACATTGCATGAGCTTTGAGCCCGACACCCCCAACCTGTGGATGGCACAGAAAATCAAGGAAAGCGGTGCCAAAATCCCTGTTCTGACCATTGGCGGCTATCAGGATCTGGACGAGATGGAGGACGCCATTGCTTCCGGCAAGGCGGACCTGATTTCCATGGCACGCGGCTGGCTGGCAGACCCGAACCTTGGCACCAAGGCATATGAGGGGCGGGGCGAGGATGTGGTGCCCTGCGTCAAGTGCATGCGCTGCCACGACTCCGCCTGTATCGATGGTATTACCTTTGTATGTACCGTCAACCCCCTGATGGGCATTGAACACGAGATGGAGAAGCTGGACAAGCCCCCCAAGGAGATCAAAAAGGTCGCTGTTGTGGGCGGCGGTCCTGCGGGTATGCAGGCGGCGCTGACGGCGGCAAAACGCGGGCACAAGGTTACGCTGTTTGAGGAGAAGGATACCCTGGGTGGTCAGCTGAACTTTGCGGATTATGCCCAGTTTAAGCACTCTCTGGCAAAGTATAAGGACTTCCTGATTTATCAGCTGAGCAAATCCCCGGTGGAGGTTGCGCTGGGTGTCAAGGCAACCCGGGAGCTGCTGGTAAAGGGCAATTTTGATGCAGTGATTGTGGCGGTAGGCGCATCTCCGCT